>JAQVWB010000177.1 GCA_028698695.1 Syntrophomonadaceae bacterium
AAATTCCAATGTTTCGTTAGACAGCAATCCCCTTAAATGCTCCTTAATCTCCGCTAAATTGCGAGCTAACCACATTCCATACTATTTGCAGGTCAACCCCCATATAATCGTGAATCAGCACATCCCGCATACCAGCCATTTCCTTCCATGGAATTTCCGGATGTTGCCTGCGCAATCCAGGGGAGACCTGTTTAGTGGCCTCACCTATGATTTCTATGTTTCGAATAACCGCATCCTGAATTAACCGAGAATTCATAAATTCTTCACGGCCATTAATCGTGTACTCTTCAATCTGCTTAATGCATTCGAGAACATGGATAAGATACACGCTATCATCCTTCATAGCGGAACTGCCTCCTTCTTTACCTTTGCGGAAATCAAACGATGCATAGCTCTTTCGGTCACCAGATCAACTTTATGGCCCAGTAATTCTTCAAGTTCCAGCTTAAGCCCCACCAGATCAAAAAGGCTTCGGTCCTCTTCAAAATCAACGAGAAAATCAATGTCACTGTCCGGTCCTTCTTCTCCTCGAGAAATAGATCCGAAGACTCGTATATTTCCGGCGCCATGTTTCTGGGCAATTTTCTCTATATGCTCGCGCTCTTTTCTTAGATCATTTAAGGACATACTCATTTTTTAACACCTCACTCTTCATGGCCGATTACTCCGAATACTCAAACTCAACACTGATTAGGGGGGATTTATTTTTTCGAGTTCATCTTAATTTCATCTAGTTCTATCTTACCTTATTATACTTTTTACCGCCCTCAGCAGTATATGCAATTTCTGCCCGTAATACTTAACCGGGTTTGAACTATTCGGAATTTCCGAATAGTTGTCAACTGTTCTAATCAACTGTAATTATATGTCTATTTATTATACTCACTCCAAAGTTTTCAGCACTTTGTCGGCGTTTACATCTTTCAGCACTTACCCCTTCTTCCTTGGCTGTTTTATCCCTTGTAATTCGTTTCATGCCTAATTAATCCCTTGTGTCAAATGAAGTTAAATCAGTGCTTTTCCCGTCAATTTTGATGAATCTTCATTCTTATTATGCTGCATTCTTCGGCAATCGAAAAAAGCTGAGATACAATCTCAGCTAAGTGCTAAATAGTGGTGCCCGGGGCCGGGGTCGAACCGGCACGACCGATAAAGGTCGCGGGATTTTAAGTCCCGTGCGTCTGCCTATTCCGCCACCCGGGCATATTGCTTCGCGCAAAATATAGTTTATCACGCAGATAATAGTTTGGCAATAGTGGACCGAAGCTTTTTAGTATGCCGCTTTCAGAAGCGAGGTTATAAAATTATTTCTACTCATATCCCCTTCACTTAGAGCAGCCAGACGGCTTTCGGCACCAAATATACTGGTTACGATTTCCTCCGTGTTTTTTCCCTGTCTGAACAATTCCAGACATTTATTGCGTACTTCCAACCAATAATTGAGTTTGGACTTTAAAGCAGTTTTACCATCCAGTCTAACTGCACCTGATGCACAGAACAGCGTACCAAAGTCCAGTTTAGACAACATTTCCAGGGAAGCGATCATATCATTGGCATCTTCATCACTACGCAGAGTATTCAATTTCTCACTGATAAACAGATCGCCCAAAAACAGCCAGCCTTCTTCAGGTTCGAAAAGAACAATATGATCAGGTGAATGCCCCGGGGCATGCAGCACATTGAAGCTATAATTGGCGGTATTGATTACATCCGGTACCGGGGTTACAACTGATGGCTGCGGTTCTCCCCAGGCAATATGACGATATTGATTCATTTTAACTGCCCAGGGATGTGGATTGAGTATTTCCTTTATACAAGCCGGGTGCACCCAAGTGTTTTTTAGAGCCAATCGCTCCTGAAGAAGACGGTTGTTGCCAATGTGGTCTTCGTGGAAATGTGTGTTAACCAGATTAGTAATCTCATATTCCTGCAGGGCCTGTAAAAATTCTTCCCCGGTATGATGCGGTCCGGAGTCAATTAACAAAGCTTCAATCAAATAACAGGCCATGGTATAAACTGTGTATCCGTCATAGGTTCTGCCCATTAAAAATTGTGTAACCGGTCCAAATTGCTTTGCTTCAACCATAAAATCACCCCAATATAATTGCTATTCCACATTTAAAAGGGTAATCCTGCATGAAGAAACGGTCATTCAATCGCTTTTATTCTGAGGCTATAACGAAGGATTTGTATACTCCTATGCTTTTTAGAATGACGGATCAAACAAAGCAAATTAAGTATAAAAAAGAGGGGTATGAGATTATACTCTTATCCCTCAATGTCTTCTATGGAGGGCGGGACCGGATTTGAACCGGTGAATGGTGATTTTGCAGACCACAGCGTTAGCCTCTTCGCCACCCGCCCAATTAACAGGCATTCGCTCAATGCAGATGTTATTATATCAACTTTCTACTGGCATTGCAACCATGAATTGAGTACGTTCTTGTTAATCAGCAATAATGCCATAGTATAACTCATCAGGTAAAATGTCATCCCCCATAAAAATATATAATGGGAGGATGAAAACAGAAAAAGCGTCGCTATTGGCAACGCTGATTTTTAGCTTATGGAGCGGAAGACGAGATTCGAACTCGCGACCCTCGCCTTGGCAAGGCGATGCTCTACCACTGAGCCACTTCCGCATTAAAATGGTGCCTCGGGGCGGAATCGAACCACCGACACGCGGATTTTCAGTCCGCTGCTCTACCGACTGAGCTACCGAGGCAAATGGCGAAGCCGATGGGATTTGAACCCACGATCTCCGGCGTGACAGGCCGGCATGTTAACCGCTACACCACGGCTCCGCAACGAAATTTATTATAGCATCAGGCCAATGAATAGTCAACAGATGGATTGCTTATTTATTGATTTTAAAAATTCTGCCTGGATACAGTGGTTTGTTGACGAATAGCGGCGGAAACTGTAAGTTTCCGCTACGTGAGGTAGGAGATTCTTCGCTGACGCTCAGAATGACATATTCGGGTAATTTCAAGTTGCGAAAAACTCTCCATATAATAATATTGATTTTTATCGGCAAAACTAATACCAAAGGAGGTGATCAAGTATGCCGCTTAATACTAGAACCGGAAGACTTATCCGCGAGTCTTATGCCGAAGCTGCTGCCCGGGGTAAAACCGGCAAAAGTCTGGCAAATTCTTTATTTATGGCCGTAGACGATTTGCTGTATGAGTTCGGGATTATTTCCACTCATCCACGCAAACCTTCTCCCCAGCCTGACGACAAATAGTCGCCAAATCATTTCTATTTAACCTTACTGGTAAGCAGTTATCCTGCTGTCCACCAGTCAGGTCGGAACTCATAAATTACTGTGATACCACATCCGGGCCGATGACATTTGCTGTCACTCTGAGCACCGCGAAGAGTCCAGCGAAGCAGCCCGGAAAAATGATAGCAGTTGTCCCCGCGGTGACTGGCAAGGTTTCGTAACAATCAGAATGACATCTTAAAGTTACATGCTAATTATAGAAATAATTAATTATGCAATACTCCCACACAGACTCTTATATAGACTCTCATACAGAACTCCAAATTTACCCACATCATTCAAAATACAAATTTAACGCCTGCTGGCATAGCGAGCAGCATTCAAGCCTGCAACCTGGCCTTCTCCAACTGATTTGGCAACCTGGTAAGGCGCTCCGGTACAATCCCCAGCGGCAAAGACCCCGGGCAGATTTGTTTCCTGCTGACGGTTAACGACAATATGATTATCCTCGAGTATTAACCCCGGTATTAATCGATCCGGTGCAGTTTCCCCGCCTAATACGAATATTCCCTCTACCTTTAGTATTTGACCATCTTTAAGTTTGCAACCCTCTACAAAATCATTGCCGATAATTTCCAACGGTTTTCCGGATAGCACTTCCACTCGCTGGTCCAATTTCGGTTGCTGACGGTATAAAGGCAAATAATACACCTTGCGGCAAATTTCGGCCATGAAGTCAGCTTCACCTTCACCTTCTTCACTATGGGAAATAATTAATACATCCCGATCCTTATATAATGGTCCATCACAGGTGGCGCAATATCCCAGGCCTTTGCCCAGGAATTCGTTTTCACGCGGTAAAGTAGGTTTGTAAGGAATACCGGTGGCAATTACAATGCTACGCGTTTCAATCAGATCGTCCCCGCTCAGAATATTGAATAAGCCATCCAGCTCATTAATCATATCTGCCCGGGCAGGCTTTATTTCAACTTTTAAACTCATGGCATGCTGCATAAATCTTTCCAGGATTTCTGAACCGCTCATGTCAGGCAGACCCAAATAATTATCTATTTTTTGAGCCTTATGCAAGGGCGGACTGCAAACTTCATCTCCCAGTACCAATACTTTCTTGTTTCTT
>JAQVWB010000016.1 GCA_028698695.1 Syntrophomonadaceae bacterium
ATTAGAGAAGAGCGAACGCAGTGAGCATGAGATCCGTGTGCCCGAAGGGTGCTCCATTAGAGAAGAGCGAACGCAGTGAGCATGAGATCCGTGTGCCCGAAGGGTGCTCCATTAGAGAAGAGCGAATGCAGCGAGCATGGGATCCGTGTACTCGAAGAGTGCTCCAGATTAAAAAAGCGAGCAAGGCGAGCATGAGATCCGTGTACCCGCAGGGTACCATACATAATTTCCTGGAAGTTGCAGGGGAAGGGGGTTAATGGAAAATGAAACATATTGTAACTGTTATTAAACCTAATTTAAAGCGTGATATTGAAAAGATTAACTGTCGGGAATGTACTGCTTCCTGCCAATCGGCATGCAAGACTTCCTGTACAGTAGGCAATCAGGTTTGCCGTAATCAATAGTTCTTAAAGGGGCAGGGGCCCCTTTTTTCTGTGGGTGTCATAGGGGAGGATTACTTAATTGTTTATATTGTCTGATTACGATTTTGCTGCTAATGTGCATCAATTTAAAATTAATGATGTAATAATGGCGCTGGATGTAAATAGCGGCGCCATTCATGTAGTTGATAAAATCTCAGCTACATTAATAAGTCTGATTGAGTATTTCAAGGGAGATTATTATCGCGCGATTGAGGCGGCCAGTACCAAATATGATCCGGAGGATGTAATGGAGGCTGCTCTGGAGTTGTCCGGACTTTGGGAAGACGGGACCTTATTTAGCTACCCGGAAACTTTGGATTTTGATTTCACCAATATGAATGTGAAGTCGATGTGCCTGAATGTGGCTCACAGCTGCAATATGAAGTGCAGGTATTGTTTTGCCAGTCAGGGAAATTTTGGCCTGCCCTCGGCACTGATGAGCGTGGAAATCGGACGTCAGGCGATTGATTTTTTATTGAAGAACAGTGGGGATATAACCCATCTGGAGGTCGACTTTTTTGGCGGCGAACCTTTGTTAAATATGGAGGTTGTCCGCGATTTGGTCGCCTATGCACGCAGTCAGGAGAAGCATTATGGCAAGGAGATTGCTTTTACTCTGACTACTAATGCAGTTTTGCTGACTGATGAAGTAATGCAGTTTGTTTTAGATAATGATATTGCCATTATTCTGAGTCTGGATGGACGCCCGGAGGTTAATGACCGTTTGCGTCTTATGAATAATGGAGAGGGTAGTTATGAAAAGATTGTTCCTCATATTCAGGCGATGGTGTCTAAAGAACCTCGCAGTTATTATGTGCGCGGAACTTTTACGCGTCAAAACCTCGATTTCACCAACGATATCCGGCATTTCGTCAATTTGGGCTTTAATAGTTTCTCTTTGGAACCAGCAATTGGAACTACAAGTGAATATGCTATAAAAGAGGAAGATTTACCGGCAGTATTGGCTGAGTATGAAAAGCTGGCCGATTTGCTGCTGGATTATTATAAATCAGGTCAGGATGTTCATTTTTTCCATTACGACCTGAATTTGCAGCGTGGTCCCTGTCTGGCCAAACGTCATACCGGTTGTGGCGCCGGAGTGGAGTATCTGGTGGTAACCCCCGAAGGAGATGTTTATCCCTGTCATCAGTTTGTCGGGGAGAAAGATTTTCTGATGGGGAAGGTAAACCGGGAGTTGGATAGCAACATAAGGACAAGATTGGGAAAAAACACTTTGCTGAATAAAGAAGAGTGCAGAAAGTGTTGGGCCAGGTATTATTGTGGCGGAGGGTGTCACGCCAACAATTATTTTACCAATCAGGCCATTGAGCAACCGGCGGAAATTGCCTGCCAAATGCATCGTAAACGCGTGGAATCCGCTATTTATCTGGAAGTCAGTAAACGGTTGCATGATTTTACTTTAGAAAAATTTGTGGAAAAGAAGGATAAATAGTGGAACAAATAGAAAGAATTTGTGGTCTAATAAACTTTATATTTTTATGGAGAGTTAATTATGAATTATTTATTTTTGCAAAAAAATTGGCGCATACCTGTAATTATCGGACTTATAGTCGTTTTATCCGGTTTCCTGTTATGGACAACAGTCATTCGAACCCCAGCTTATGCAGTTTATGTTGATTCGGAAAAGAAGTTTACTGTCAAGAGCCAGGACCAGGCAGAAAATATTCTGGCCTCTATAAAAAATGAACAACAGCAGAAGTGTCATCAGAAGCTGGAACTTACTAATGCAGTTGAGTATAAACGCGTGTTTGCCAAAAGACAGGATTTGGTTGCAGAAGCTAAAATGAAATCCGAGTTAACCAAAGCTTTAAACTTTAAGACCATAGCAGCAGCCATAGTTGTTAATGGCAAAGCAGTTGCTTATGTAAATACTTCTACCGAGGCTAAAAAACTGTTGGCGAAATTAAAGAAGGATTTTGGACAGGTGGAAGAAGGAGAAAAACTGCTGACAGTAGCTTTTGATGAAAAGGTTGCGGTTAAGGAACAAAAGGTTAACGCCAGCAAGGTGTCTCCGGTAGATGATGCTTATGAGTCAATTATTACCGGCACAGATAATCCTCAGAAGTACCTGGTCAAGGAAGGTGACTCGTTGTGGTTGATAGCCCGTCGTCATGATATGTATGTTGATGATATTGTCCGGGCCAATAATTTAAAAAGCGAGAATCTTTCTCTGGGTCAGGAATTGATTCTGGTTACCAGCAAACCATATATAACGGTAGTAGCCAAGGTTGAAGGGGAAAGAATTGAAACTATCCCCTACGAAACCAAAGTTGTTGTAGATAAGAATTCTGCCACTACGGTACGGGTAAAGGAAGCCGGCAGTAATGGCGAGAAAAAGGTAGTGTACATAGCAACCAAATGTAACGGAGTGGTTGATAAAAAGGATATCAAGGAAGAAACTATTATCAAGGAAGCCGTTGCCCGCGTAATGGTAAAAGGCTCCAAGGTAGCGAATATAGCATCGCGTAGCGGCGGTTCCGGTACGCTGGACTGGCCATGCTATGGACCGATAACCAATTATTTTCGTTCCGGTCACACGGGCGTAGACATTGCTCCCCGCAGCGGGACCCCCATCCGGGCGGCTGATGCCGGATATGTAACCTTTACCGGTTATCAGGGTGGTTATGGCAATTTTATTATTATAGATCATGGTAACGGCTTGGTTACACGTTATGCTCATTGTTCCGGCATTAATGTTTCTAAGGGGCAAACCGTGTCCGCCGGCACCGTTATCGGAGCAGTCGGTTCAACCGGACGCAGCACCGGACCACATCTTCATTTCGAAGTGTTGTCGGGGGGATCGTTTGTAAATCCTTTAAGTTATTTACGCTAAGAAATTAATCACCCTGACCTTAGGGTCAGGGTCTTTGTTTTTTAAGGCAGGAGGAGTAATACGTGTACGATGTTATTATAATCGGCAGTGGTCCGGCAGGTTTAACTGCTGCCATTTATGCCAGCAGAGCCAAATTAAAGACCCTGATCCTGGAAGCTAATGTTTTAGGGGGTAATACGGCTATTATTGATCAGATTGATAATTATCCGGGATTCCCTTTTGGCGTTTCCGGAACCGAGCTAATTGATTTGTTTTATCGTCAGGCGGAAAGATTCGGCGTAGAATTGCGTATGGAAGAAGTGACTGCTATTCAGGCAATACCAGAGGGGCACAAGGTAGTAACTAATGCCGGCGAATATATGACCCGTTCGGTAATAGTTGCTATGGGAGCCAAACGCCGGCAACTGCAGGTAGACGGTGAACAGGAGTTCCTGGGACGGGGAGTGTCGTATTGCGCTACCTGTGATGGAGCTTTTTTCTCCGCAGTACCGGTAGCAGTTGTTGGTGGCGGTGATTCAGCAGTAAAGGAAGCTCTGTTTTTATCCGATATTGCTTCCCGGGTTTATCTGATTCATCGTCGTGAAGAGTTCCGCGCTAATCGAACTGCAGTGGATAAACTTTTGGCCAAAGACAATATTGAACTGAAGCTGAACAGGATTATTACCGGTATAGAGGGCGATGCTCTGATGCAGCGTCTGCGTTTAAAGGATGTTGTGACCGGTGAAGAAGAAATCCTGGAAACGGAAGGGTTGTTTGTAAGCATTGGTCTGGTATCCGCAGCAGATTTTCTGAGTTCACTATTGGATACAGATGATGGTTATATTGTTACTGATGAAACTATGTGCACTTCGGTCCCGGGCATTTTTGCAGCCGGAGATATTCGGGCCAAACATGCCCGTCAGATATCTACGGCAGTCGGTGACGGTGCTATGGCAGGAATTACTGTTACTGAGTATTTAAAGGAATAGTACCACTATTTGCAGACCCCTCCCCCGCTAATACCATAGTATAATGGGGCCGAGGGGAGAGATTAACCATGCCGGGGATGAAGTTTCCGGATTCGGCCAGAACAATAAGCTTGGTTTTGATTTTAGTTCTGCTGGCAGTTATCGTAATTTCGCGTCACAGCAATACACTGTTGCGGGCTGCAGTTGGACAGGGAATAAGTTTGCAGACGGCCGGATTCAGTCAAATGGAAAGTGATAATTTTATAATAAAGTATACCGGATTGGATAGCAGTTATTCGGCTATGATAGCGGAAGCGGCTGAAGAGGCCTATGCTGAAGTCAGCCAGGAATTCAATCGGGAACCACGGAATAAAACTATTCTAGTAGTATATCCAGACAGCCCCAGTCTGGCCAATAGTTTTGGCTGGGATAAAAACGAGAAGGCGTTAGGGGTCTACTGGGCCGGTTCAATTCGTATTGTATCTCCTGAAGAGTGGATGTCAGATCCGCTGGACAAACAGGAGTTTTCCCGTGAGGGACCCATGGTGCACGAGTTTGTTCATTTGATGGTTGACGAATTGACCGGGGGCAATTATAATCGCTGGTGGACAGAAGGTATTGCGCAGTATTATGAGAAGAAGATTACCGGATTTGAATTTGCCGAACCCTCTTTGGAGGATGGGCAATTAAAGTTTTATGATTTGTCGGTATTGGGAAAACAGTTTGATCAAACCGACCAGGCAATTGCTTACTGGGAATCCCTGCAGGTAGTTGAGTATATAGTAAACTATTATGGTGAGGAAGATCTGTTTACTATTATGAATTATCTGGGTCAGGGGTGCAGTCTTGAAAAATCCATATCAAAAGCATTGGGTTTGGAGTATCATGAATTCGCGCAAGATTTCTATCAGTTTTTGGAAAACCGATAAGACAAAGAGGTGTATTGGTTGAAAAACACACTGATCATTGAGGGAGGTAATCCTCTTAATGGGCAAGTACGAGTCAGTGGGGCAAAGAACGCAGCCCTGGTTTTAGTTGTAGCCAGTATTCTGGCTGATGGTGAAACTATTCTTGATAATGTACCCCGTATCAGCGACATGGAGTACCTGTTGAGGATTTTAAATGATATTGGGGTAAAGACTCGCTGGCAGGATGATAACAGTTTATTAATCTGTCCGCCGGATGGAGATTTAAAAACCAGAACTTCCTATGAACTGGCTAAACGGCTGCGGGCATCCAATTTACTGCTGGGTGCCATGTTGGGCAGACAAGGGGAAGCGGTGGTATCTTTGCCGGGTGGATGTGATATTGGTTCCCGGCCTATGGATTTGCATATAAAAGGGGTTCAGGCTCTGGGAGCAGATGTTAAACTGGAGCATGGTTATATTTATGCCTATGCCAAAAACCCTGGTGGCAACCGGGTTTATCTGGATTTCCCCAGCGTAGGGGCAACGGAAAATATTATTATGATGGCTGTTCGGACTCCGGGGCAGAGTGTTATTGAGAATGCTGCCAAAGAGCCCGAAATAGTTGATTTGGCAAACTTCCTCAATTCCATGGGAGCGCGTATTCGCGGTGCGGGTACCGACATCATTAAAATTGAAGGGGTAGAAGAACTTCAGGCTGGTCGTTATGCTATTATCCCTGACCGGATTGAAGCGGGAACTTACATGATTGCTGCGGCAATTTCCGGTGGTGAAATCCTGGTTGAGAATGTTATTCCCACACACTTGCATCCAATTGTAGCCAAGTTGCAGGAAACAGGGACAATTGTAGAGGAGAATGACCGGGGAATAATGGTCAGAGGTAACGGCAGAGTAAAGCCGGTAGATATAAAGACCTTACCTTATCCGGGTTTCCCCACGGATATGCAGTCACAAATGATGGCTTTGCTGAGTACGGCCCAGGGGTCCAGCGTTATTGTGGAGAATGTGTTTGAAAATCGTTTTCAAAGTGTAGATGAGTTAAAGCGCATGGGTGCCAGTATTAAGGTAGAGGGTCATACTGCAGTAGTAGAGGGAGTTAATCGACTGCACGGTGCCAAGGTAAGAGCCACTGACCTGAGAGCAGGTGCAGCACTGGTACTGGCAGCTCTGGCAGCTGATGGCTGTACCGAAATAGAAGAAGCCGGACATATTTTCAGAGGTTACGAAAATATTGAGGTCAAGCTTACCAGTCTGGGAGCAAAACTAAGATAGGTATTATATAATATAACAATAAAAAATCCCCGCCTTAAAAGCGGGGATTTTTTTTATTCTTCTTCATGGGAGTCTATAGACCGAGACGGTTGAATTCGCCCTCATCCGGTTCGGCGTCATCAAATTTGGGGATATTAATCTCAGTTTCCTGCATCAGATCATGAATGCGGCCTTCTTTCATATAAAAGGTTGGATTGTCGTTGATATGTAATACGACTTCCAATCCACCTTCGTTGGTTAGTACATAGAAGTTTTCTCCTACTCTTAAAATTTCCTGAATAGGGCCTTTTCCTGTTAATAACAGACCATAGCGCTTAATCTCAATTTTCTTTACATGAATACGTAAAAGGTCAAACATTGATCTTCTAGTGGTTTCGGCCATTTTATCCAGGTCAATGGCCCGAGTGTCTTTGAAAATCAGACGGACTGCAAAGTTCACAATATCAGTACTTTTAGTCATGTCATATCAAGCCCCCTTTATAACAAAATAGCACATTTTTAATATAATTGTAAGCCATGAAAATAGAATAATTGATTTTATATTATGAAAATTCCTTCAATTATTTGGGCATCAATATTTAATCACACTTGCCTTGAAATGACAAGCAGGCAGTTTTTATACTAAACTTGTATTGCCAGGTTTTATTTAAAAAGCATTGGCTTTCAAAATATAATCATGCAGGAGATTGGAATTCCTGAGGAGGAATTATTAAGATGAAGTATCGAATTATTTCGGTGGGCAGGATGCGCGAAAAATATTTTAATGACGGAATTGCTGAATATTTAAAAAGATTAACCCGTTATTGCAAAATAGAAATAGTTGACGGTCTGGAGGAAAAGACCAGTCCCCGGGCAGGAGAGGCCGAGATCGAACAGATCATGCATCGGGAAGGGGAACGTATACTGGCCTTGATTAATCCCGGTGAACTGTTGATTGCATTTGACAGCAAGGGTCAGATGATGAACTCGGAAGAGTTTGCCCGACATATTAACGATTGGAATAACAGTGGCCGGTCGCGTGTAAATATGATTATCGGTGGCAGTCATGGTTTGTCACCCCTCGTAAAAAAGCGTGCAGATTTAATCATATCCATGGGTAAAATGACCCTGCCTCATCAAATGGCGGTTCTGGTTCTGACCGAACAAATCTACCGGGCATTTAGAATAATCAAAGGCGAACCATATCATAAATAAGTATATAGTTTCCTATATCATGCCAACGAAGTTGCTGATTTATTAGAGGTTTATGCAGATTTTTCTGTGGGACGCTTCATGTATACTTTTGAAGCGGCTGCGGAAGAATAACATGTTATAATCGAGACAAAACCGTGGGCGGAAAGGGTTGTGAGTTTAATAAAAGATTAATTGCCGGCTCTGTACAGCATTGATTTTTAATTTTATATGTCGTTATAATTGTGCAGAAGCTTCTATTGAAAGGATGGTCGCCATGGAACTTATTTATGCTGGCAAGACTAAAGATGTTTATCGTCAGGAAGACGGTAATTACCTTCTCCAGTTCAAGGATGATGCTACTGGTGAAGATGGAGTTTTTGACCCTGGTTCCAATGAAATTGGATTAACTATTGAGGGAGCCGGCAGAGCCGGGTTGCGTCTGACCAGGTTCTTTTTTGAAAGGTTGCAGCAACAGGGTATTCCCACCCACTATGTTGATTCTGATATTGATAAGGCCACGATGACGGTCAAACCAGCCGTTTTGTTTGGCAAGGGGCTGGAGGTTATTTGCCGTTACCGGGCAGTGGGTAGTTTTTTGCGTCGTTATGGTGAATATTGTGAGGAAGGTCAGCCGCTGGATGCTTTTGTGGAAATAACCTTAAAGGATGATGCCAGACTGGACCCGCCCATTACTGAGGATGCACTGGATATGCTGGGGATCCTGTCCCATGCTGAATATGCGATATTAAAAGACCTGACCCGCAAGATTGCCGCAATTGTAAAGGTGGAGCTGGCTAAAAAGGATATTGAGCTGTATGATATCAAGTTTGAGTTTGGCCGGGTCGGACAGGATAAACAAATTGTATTAATTGACGAGATTTCCGGGGGCAATATGCGGGCATACAAGGATGGAAAGCATATTCAACCTTTGGATTTGGAAAAGTTGATGTTAGGTTAATATTATGAAGAAATTGTTAGTACGCCAACTGGTAAGAAATTACGAGGATTATATCAATCAGGAAGTGGAAATAAACGGCTGGGTGCGTACCAATCGTGACCAGAAATCCTTTGGATTTTTAGGTCTTAATGATGGTACGCATTTTAATACGATTCAGGTGGTCTATGAACAGGACAGCCTGCGTGATTTTGAGATGGCAGCCAGGATTCGTACCGGTTCGGCGGTTATGGTTCGAGGGGTAGTCGTTGCTACTCCCGGAGCTAAACAGGATTGGGAAATAAAAGCTAAAGAAATAATTTTACTGGGGGATGTTCCGGAGGATTATCCGTTACAGCCCAAACGGCACAGCCGCGAGTTTTTACGTGAGGTTGCCCATCTCAGACCGCGTACCAATCTGTTTTCGGCAGTGTTTAGAATCCGTTCACTGGCCGCCTATGCCATTCATCAGTTTTTCCAGCAAAGAGGCTTTGTTTATATTCATACGCCGATAATAACCGCCAGTGATGCGGAAGGTGCGGGGGAAATGTTCACCGTTTCCACTTTGAATATGCAAAAAGTTCCGTATACTGAAACGGGAAAGATTGATTATAGTCAGGATTTCTTTGGCCGTCATACTCATCTCACGGTAAGCGGACAGTTGGAAGCCGAAGCATTTGCATTAGCCTTTCAGGATGTTTATACATTTGGGCCAACTTTTCGGGCAGAAAACTCCAATACATCACGTCATGCGGCTGAATTCTGGATGATTGAACCGGAGATGGCTTTCGCTGATTTGCAGGAGGATATGCAAGTAGCTGAACAGATGATTAAATATGTTATCAGTTATGTATTGGATAATGCCCGCGAAGAAATAGCTTTTTGTAATAGTTTTGTTGATCCGGGACTGCAGCAGCGGCTGGAGAAAATTGTTGAACAGGAATTTGCCCGGGTTACTTATACTAAAGCCATCGAATTGTTGCAGCAGTCAGAAAAGGAATTTGATTATGCAGTGGAATGGGGTCATGATTTACAAACTGAGCATGAAAGATATTTAACCGAGCAGGTTTTTAACCGACCGGTTTTTGTCACCGATTATCCACGGGATATAAAAGCTTTTTACATGCGTCAGAACGATGATGGTCAAACCGTGGCGGCTATGGATTTATTAGTTCCCGGAGTAGGGGAATTAATTGGCGGTAGTCAGCGGGAAGAACGGTATGATATGTTAAGCCGGCGTATGAATGAGTTGAATATGCAGAAAGAAGATTTATGGTGGTATCTGGAATTAAGAAAATATGGCGGAGTAGAGCATGCCGGGTTTGGATTGGGATTTGAACGACTGGTAATGTATCTCACCGGGGTTAGTAATATAAGGGATGTTATTCCTTTTCCCCGTACGGTTAACTCCTGTGAGTTTTAATTTTATTAGGAAGCGAGGGTAATTTCGATAGCGGAAGAATTGTCTCCCGCTATCGTTTAAATGGGGGGGAGAGGGGTTTATTAATTTATTATTAAGGAGAGGATTTCCTGTGTCGTTGCTATCCGCAACTGGTGCAGGAACTGCAGCCTCCCGCATTGGAATCAGGTACGCGTGGATTTAGGCGAAACATAGTCCGGTCACCGCTTTTAACTGATTCAAGTGTAAAACCTTGATAAACATCATAAACATTCTTATTCACTACAAATTTCAGCCCGTTAATTTCCTGTACATGGTCTGTGTCAGCTGCCTCATCCAGAGCCAGATAAAATGACGCGCCGCCTCAGCCAATATTTACATCTATACGTAGACTGTCAGATGTAATGTCCTGGTTTTTCAGTACAGTTTTTAAATCCTCTATGGTTTCAGAAGTAGCTTGAACTATTAACATATTATCACCTCATTAACATATTTGTCCGGGGGATACCCCCTAGGGGTATTATATTATGGGAATGAGAATTTGACAAGTACTTTTTAAAAATAATTAATAATTATTTATATATTATTATGCTCGTTCAACTGCTATTTTAATCTGGTTTCTGATAAAATCTAATTAATGCAAGATTGATTGACAAGGGGGGCAATTAATGGCTGAAAGAATTGAATTTACCAGAAATTATAGTGATTTATGTACCAATAAGGGTTTTCAATTTGAGTTTTATTGTGACCGCTGTGGCAGTGGCTACAGGACCCGATTTAAACCATCAGTTACTGGAACGGTTACTGGTGTTCTGGAGTCTGCCGGCAGTTTGTTGGGTGGTTTTTTTAATAGTGCGGCCGATATTAGTGAGCGGGTCAGATCAGCCTCATGGGAGAAGGCTCATGATGATGCATTCACGGAAGCTATGCAGGAATTGAAACCGGATTTTATTCAATGTCCCCGCTGTTCCAATTGGGTTTGTCGCAAGAGTTGCTGGAATAATAATAAAGGTTTATGTAAGGAATGTGCACCGGATTTGGGTGTGGAGATGTCGGCAGCTCAGGCCAGCCGTTCTGTAGAAGAAGTCTGGGCTCATGCAGCCATGGCAGAAGAGGATAAGAAGTTAGGCAAGGAAAACTGGCGCGAGACTATCCGGGCCAGTTGCCCGAAATGCGAAGCGCCATTGGCAGCCAATGCCAAATTTTGCCCCGAGTGCGGAGAACAATTGAAAACCAAAACTTTCTGCCCCGGTTGCGGGGCCCAGCTAAAGCCGGGCAGCAAGTTCTGCCCCGAGTGCGGCGAAAAGTTATAGAAGCATGCAGCCGTCCTTAAAACAGGGCGGCTTTTTTTAATAGACACAGCAACCTTAATTGTGAACGATAGTGAACATCAGTAGTCCCCGACAGGGGGATTACACAGACCCTTCGGGCACGATTTTCACGGATTTTTTATTATTAATATGGAGTCAGGCTAGTCATGGTGAGTTAGATTAGGGGTTTTAGCAAGGCTATTCCTATTTTAAGAAACTGACTCTTGGCTGACTGCAAAACTGCTAGTCCAGAGGGGTAAAACCTTCCCCCAGGACTTTATGAATAGCCTGAACTGCAATAAAGGCATGAGGGTCAAGCTCTTTGATATAGTTGCGCAGACGGATAAATTCACGACGGCTGACGATGGTTACTACTACATTATGCTCATCGCCGCTGTAAGCTCCCCGGGCAGTATATATGGTAGCGCCCCGTTCCAGATTTTCGATAATGAATTCGCGGACCTGGTTGCTGAGGGGGGTAATGATGGTTACATTCTGATTGACGCTGAATCCTTCAATAATATAATCAATGGTAAAACCGTACAGGATGACACCCAACAGAGAGTACATACCTTTTTCAATGCCAAATACGACGCCGGCCAGAATAGTTATGGAGAAGTCAATTAATAGTAGTCCTTTACCTAAATCTATCTGATAATATTTGTTGAGGATGCGAGCCAAAATATCGGTACCGCCTGAGGAAGCATTCTGATTAAATAGAATAGGCAGACCAATGCCGGAGGTGAATACACCAAAAACCAACTGGATAAGCATGTCATCAGATAGTGGCTGGCTCAAAGGAATTAGTTTTTCCATGGCCAGTATATACAAGGGGATGGTAATGCTGCAATAAATGGTTTTTAATCCGAATACGGAACCGATGAGCAGGAAACCAACTATTAATAAGATAATACTGAGAAATAGAATCAGCACCCCCAAAGGCAGCTGGGGGAAAAAGCTGTTTAGTATCAGGGATAATCCGGTTATCCCCCCGGCAGCTATCTGGTTGGGGGCAAAGAAAAAATAGAATCCGGCCGCATCCATAAAGCCGCCCAGATTTATTAATAAAAAGCCAGTTATTAATCGTTTCATATAAAATCCTTTTTGTTTTATACAACAAGATAATGTCATTGTTATTATTTACCCCTGAAAGGGGCTTTTTCATTCCGGTTTACCCGATTGGTAAAAACAGTTAAACTAAGTTAGTCCACTTTTCAATTAAGGGTAGTGCTTGAATAGCGGACAGCGATTCTTTATCATGTAGAAAGAATATTATTCTGAAGGTAATAAGCCTTCAGCTATTGCCATAAGGAGGTTTACAGTTTATGTCCATGGATTCACAGGAACATCTCCCCGAAGAGCTTGCTAATGGGGTTGACAACAACGGTCTTCCGGTTAATTTTATTCAAACTATTATTAATGAAGATTTGAAAGCCGGGAAAAATAATAGCCGGGTACATACCCGATTTCCTCCGGAACCAAATGGATATCTGCATATTGGTCATGCCAAATCCATTTGTCTGAATTTTGGGTTGGCCTCTGCCAATGGAGGCAAGTGTAATCTGCGTTTTGATGATACCAATCCCAGCAAGGAAGAAGTTGAATATGTTGATTCAATTCAAGCTGATGTCAAATGGTTGGGTTTTGACTGGGAAGGTCGCATGTTTTATGCTTCTGATTATTTTGAACCGCTGTACCAGTTTGCCATACAGCTGATTGAGCAGGGCAAAGCCTATGTTTGTGATCTGAGTGCAGAAGAAATTCGTCAATACCGGGGAACCTTAACTGAGCCAGGAAAGGACAGTCCTTATCGGGAACGGTCCATAGAAGAGAATCTGGATTTGTTTAAACGTATGAAAGCGGGAGAGTTTCCGGATGGCTCACGGGTTTTGCGAGCCAAAATTGATATGAGTTCACCTAATCTGAATATGCGTGATCCGGTTTTATACCGGATTCAGAATTCACATCACCATCGTACCGGAGACAAGTGGTGCATATATCCTATGTATGATTATGCGCATCCCCTTTCCGATGCACTGGAGTCGATTACGCACTCCGTATGTACTCTGGAGTTTTCTGATCATCGCCCTTTATATGATTGGGCTATTGATAATGTTGATTATGGTTATGAGAAATATGGAAGACCTCAACAAATTGAGTTTGCCCGTTTGAATCTCTCCTATACGGTAATGAGCAAGCGTAAATTACGAGCACTGGTAGAGCAAAATTATGTACGCGGCTGGGATGATCCGCGTATGCCAACTATTTCCGGTTTGCGTCGTCGTGGTTATACTCCGGCGTCCATTCGGGATTTTTGTGACCGGATTGGGGTTGCCCGTCGTAATAGCATGGTAGATATAGCTTTACTGGAGCATTGCATCCGGGAAGATTTAAATATTAATGCCATGCGGATTATGGCGGTATTAAAACCTCTGAAAGTAGTTATTACCAATTATCCACAAGATCAGACTGAATGGCTGGAGACGGAAAATAATCCGGAAAATCCGGCTATGGGCACCAGATTGCTGCCCTTTTCACGGGAAATATATATTGAGCAGGACGATTTTATGGAAGATCCGCCTAAGAAGTTTTTCCGTCTGCGTCCCGGGGGAGAAGTGCGTCTTAAAAGTGCTTATATTATCAGCCTGCATGAAGTTATCAAGGATGAGACCGGAGCAATAACAGAATTGCATTGTCAGTATGATCCGGATTCCAAAAGCGGCGGAGCTACTGCAGGGAGGAAAGTAAAGGGTACTTTGCATTGGGTTTCGGTGGCTCATGCGGTGCCGGCAGAAGTGCGGTTATATGAGCATTTATTTACGAGGGAAAACCCGGATGAAGAGGAGGAAGGAAAATCATTTGTTGATTATTTAAATTCTGGTTCCATGCAAATTCTGACCTCCTGTATGGTGGAGCCTTCCGGAGCAGATTTACAGGGAGAAAGCCGGTACCAGTTTTTGCGTCAGGGTTATTTTTGCCCGGATCCGGACAGTAAACCGGGAGCACCTGTTTTCAACCGCATTGTTGGTTTAAGGGATAGTTGGAGTAAAATTAAGCACCAGGGATAAGAAAACATATCAATAACTATGACAATAGTCCTGCTTTTTGCAACTTAATGAAAATAAGCAGGACTATTTTTTTATAATGACGAATAGTCTGAATAATGAGGAAAAGGTATTTTGACCGGGGAGCATGCAAAATGAACAGAAGTATAACCGCCAGATATTTGATGTTGGGAGTATTATTGCTGATGCTTGGGATTAGCGGTTGTATTTCTGTGCCCAATTCCGGTGTTGTACCCGATGCCCGCGAAGGGGTATTGGATTTACAAGGTTTGGACCAGGAGCAATTGAACTTAGTGCCATTAGCAGGGCAATGGGAGTTTTACTGGCAGAGGCTCTATACATCGCCGGACTTTAAGAGCGGGCAATTGGAAGCCAGCTATATTGATGTACCTGCCAATTGGAATAAACAGCTGGTCGGTGGTCGAATTTTACCCGGTCAGGGTTATGGGACTTATCGCCTGGTAGTACACACCGACGAATCTTCCGGAAGTTTAGAAGCGCTCTATATTCCAGTTATTAACACTGCCTATAAGATGTGGGTTGACGGTGAGTTAATAGCAGCCAATGGAACGGTAGGGACTTCAAAAGAAACCATGGTACCGCAGAATATGCCCCAGATAGTTTTATTTAATGCCAGCAGTCAGGAAATAGAAATAATTGTTCAGGTTTCTAATTTTATGAATATTACTGGTGGTATGGGACACAGTATCACACTGGGCGAGGTAAACGCTGTTTATAACGTCGTTAACCGGGAGGAAGCCTTGCAGCATTTTATGCTGGGCATTGCATTAATCATGGGTTTCTATCACCTGCTGCTGTATTTGTTGCGCAAACAGGAAAAGGCTAATTTGTATTTTAGTCTGATGTGCCTATTATTTTCAATTCGAACTCTGTTCGTGGGTACGATGATTTTTATGCGTTGGTTTCCCAATTTTAATTGGCAGCTGGCAACCAGGATTGAGTATTTCACGTGGATTATGGGAGTGCTGGCCTTCCTGGCTTTTCTGTATCACTTATATCCGGAGAAAGTTGATAAACGGGTAGTGAAACTGGTGAACCTGGTTGGATTTGGGTTTGGTATGTTGATTATTATGCTGCCGGCCATTTATTTCTCCAGCATCAATATCGTCTTTCAACTGTTGTTCTTAGCATTGGCTATTTATGCTCTGGTTTTATTGCTGCAACCGGTACTCTTCAAGAATACTGATACCAGGTTAGTAGTAATGGGATTATTGTTACTGGTGATCGCTGTAATTACGGATGTGTTCTTTTTAGAGAACAATTTGCAAAGAGAGGTTTGGGTGGCAGCAGGTCTTATTGTGCTGGTATTTTCCAATAGCATGGCATTATCAGTGCGTTATACAGAAGCTTTTGAGAGCTCACAAAACCTCATGCTGGAGCGAGATATAATGGTGGAAACCATGAAAAAAATGAATCAGGATTTGGAGACCAAGGTTAAATTGCGTACTGCTGAATTAAAGAATTCGGTGGAAAAATTGAACCAGGAGATTAAGGAGCGCACCGCTGCGCAGGAGCAGCTTAAAGTATTTGCCAGTACTGATATTATGACCGGACTTTATAATCGGGCTACCGGGTTGGCGATGTTGGAGAAACATCTGCAACTGGCTGAAAGGAACGCTTATATGGTAACCGTCTGTTTTATCGATATAGACAACTTAAAAGAAGTTAACGATAAACATGGACATATGGTAGGCGACCAGTTAATTATTACATCTTCACATATTATTAAAAATAATGTTCGTGAGTCTGATTTTGTGTTTCGTATGGGGGGAGACGAATTTGTAGCTGTTTTCCCACAGTGCTCACAACAGGAGGCTAAATTAATCTGGAAGAGAATTATTGAAAAATTCGATGAGAATAATGATATGGCTGCCCTGGGTATAAAGATTAGTATCAGTTATGGCCTGGCAGAGTTTACCCCCGGCAGTGGAACAAAAATGAGTGAATTGATTGATAAGGCCGATGCAGCTATGTATCAACATAAGATTTCCCGTTCTAACAGCGGGAATTAAAGGTTTAATCTTCAGAAGGGCGATTATGGTTTGCATATATCAGAGCATTTAACTCCCCGCCGGTCAGCAATATTATACTGCTGATATACAACCATAGAAGCAGGATTATGATCCCCCCAAGGCTGCCATAAATATAAGTATAATGTGCAAATCGATCTACATACAAAGAAAACATCCAGGAAATAATTATCCAGCCAAAAGTGGTAAAGATGGTTCCCGGTAATACTTCCCTGACAGTAACCTTTCGGTCGGGACTGATAATGTAAAAAAACATAAAAACAATCAGCATGGCTGCCAGAGGGATGATATAACGAAACATAGTCCAGAATTGGGCAAATAAATGTGAAGCACCCAGGAATATGAACAGGGCCTTGCCCAGTTGCTGCCCAAATACCAGAAGGGCAATGGAAAGTATTATAACGATAGTCAGTGCCAGCGTAAAGAGGATGGAAATCCCGCGTACCTTCCAAAAGGGACGGGTTTCTTTTTCAAAATAAGCTTTATTTATACCATGGATAATGGCATTCATACCGTTTGAGGCTGCCCACAGGGTAGCCAACATGCCGATAGATAACAGGGTTTGGCTGCGTGCCAGTACAGTTTCATTTATAATGTTGCTGACCTGCAGGTAGGCTTCGCGGGGCAGGATTTGGGATAAATGGTTGAGCAGGATATCACTGGCCAGCGGAGTATAGCTTAACAGCGTAATAATAAAAAACAAAAAAGGGAAAAAGGCCAACAGCAAATAGTAGGTAAGCTGAGCAGACAAAGCGGTGACTTCATCGTCAGCCAGGCGCCGATAAAGTTTTACTATAAAGCTGGACCGGTTCATGAAGAATTCCTCCCGTGAATTATATTTAAGGGATTCTATCAGGTTCATTTAATTATATCATCAGGTTAATTGTATTTATGTATGCACTTCGCACTATTATTCATATTTTAC
>JAQVWB010000178.1 GCA_028698695.1 Syntrophomonadaceae bacterium
GGCGTGGTCCTGACTTTCTCACGGCTTACCGTAGGGCTGTCAGCTGCCGCCTATATCACGCGGGCGGTGCGGGAGGCTCTGCAATACGCCGGGTTCCGTGACCAATTCGGGGTAAAGATTGGTCAGTTTCCCTTGCTGGCTTATCAACTTCGGAAGCTGGAACACAGTGCGCAAAGAACCACTGCCGGCGCCTTTAAACTATACCGTGATTTCCTGGAACTTCCCGGCGGCTTAAAAGGAGGTCTGGGCGGAGAAGAGCCTGAGGACATCAGAAGGAAACGCTTTGAGGTGCGCGAACTAATAATGCTGCAAAAGATTACCGCCTCCTGGGATTGTACTGATTCTATCCGCGGGGCTATGTCAGTCTTTGGCGGGCACGGGGTCATGGAAGACTTCTCAATCCTGCCCCGTCTTTATCGTGATGCGGCGGTCAATGAACTTTGGGAAGGACCGCGTAATGTGCTGCTCACCCAGATGCATAGGGATTTCCAGCGAGCATCCCGTTGGTATGATCCCCGTGATTTTGTAAAACGAATATTGGATGGTGCGCCAGAATCGCTGATTAATGGATTGGCTGACGAAATGGAGGAACTCCTTGCCCATCCCAATCTCTTCACTTTGGACGAAAAAACCCTGGAGGTCTGTGAGCGCTGGGATAAATTCTGCGGTGATCTGTATCATGCCTATCAGGACCTTGCTCTGGCCGAGGTGGAGATGTTATAAAGCATTTAGATTACTTATATTAGTCTGCTATCTGCGGCTACCTTACGGCTAATTTTTATAGTTTTTAACCTGCAGTTTGATCCCGTCACTAATAAAGGTAACCGCGCCGTCCTGATCGGTTCTATACACTACTGCCCCTTGGTTCTTTAAATATTCAATTACTTCCGGGGCAGGATGACCGAAATTGTTATTACCCACCGAAATAACTGCAAATCTCGGTTTCATTTGCTGATAGAACTCCGGTACCAGTGAATAGCGGCTACCGTGATGAGGTACTTTGACTATTGTCACCGCAGTCAACTCCTTATCAGCAATAAGTTTTTTAATGCCATCCTGTTCAATATCACCAGGCATTAAGACAGAAAACTGCTTATAGTTCATCTTTAATACTGCTGATAAATTATTGAAATTATCATCAGTCCGGTTTTCAAGCATGGGATACAGAACCTTGATTTGCACATCGGAATCAATACTTATTTGCTGTCCAGCTTGCAGGTATAACCATTTGATTTTTTTATTCTGCGCAAGCTCTCTCAGAGTATCATAATGGTCTGATTGCCTTAATACTTGGGGGACGGCCACATAATCCACCGAGAATTTTTCTGCTACCCTTTCTATGCCTTGCAGGTGGTCGGTATCAGGGTGGGAGTTTATAACCATATGTACATGTCTAATGCCACGATGACGCAAATAGGGTATCAGGGTGCGATCCGGGATTTCAGAGAAATCACTGCCTCCCCCGTCCAGTAGAATAAACTTTCCCCGGGGAGTCTTAATAAGAGCACTGTCTCCCTGCCCAACATCTATAAAAACTACCTCCAGCTTGCCCCAATTCTGCCATGATGCCGGCCAAAAAACCACCAGCAGCAAAACCGACATAATCGCAACTGCTGACAGCATAACCATCCGATTGCGATTATCAAGCCGTATCTGCCAGATTAATATACATAAACCCGTGTAATAGAGTACGAGTATACAAACAGGTGGAGTAGCCACCCAGAAATAAGCTCCGGGAAGGGCTACCATAAACGCCACCAGTTTAATAATAATAGTTATAAGCAATCCGGCCGGATACAGAAAAAGAGAAGCTATTAATGGAATAAAGCAGGTGAGCAAAGCTAGAAATCCCAGTATTACCGCTCCTCCAACCAGCCAGGTAATTATAATATTACTAAGGATGGAAACCACCGATAACAGATTAAAATGATAAATAACCAGTGGAATGACAGCCAACTCTGCAGCCAGCGGTAAAAGGGCCATATCCAGCCAGCGGTTTTGCCAGGGAAGTCCTGCTCTGATTACCGGAAAAAGATATATTAAACCCCAGGTAGCCATAAAGGATAATTGGAAAGATATTTGAAATAATGCGTAGGGGTCAAAGAACAAAATGATTATGCCCGCCAGACCCAGACTATTTAAAATATCATTGGGGCGGCCATAATAGTAAGCAATCAGCCCCAGGGCTGCCATGATGCTGGCTCTGGTTACGGCTACCGGCCAATAAATCAAGCTTCCATACACGATTAGTAAAGTCAAGCCACTCAATAGTTTGGTACGCTTCGATACTCCCAGCAAAGAGCAAACCCAACCCGACAGCAGAATTAAAAACCCCACATGCAGTCCGGATACGGAAAACACATGTACAATGCCAACCTTTTGAAAATCTTCATATTGTTCAGGATCAATTGATTCAATACTGCCTAAGAGCATACCCAGCATAATAGCAGCTTGCTGTTCAGTTAAAACCGATTTGATAACACTCTCAACGCGATATTTAATTCCTGAGACCACCTGTTGATATAAACCTGGAGTTGCTATAATTTCAGGAACATCTCCATCTTTAAGAGTCAGCAGATAATAGATTTCTTGATAAGACAAATAGCGGGGATAATCAAATGCACCCGGGTTTCCGGGCGACGAAGGAGCTTTTAACTTACCTTTGATGCGCAACCTGTCACCGGTTTGAACCTCCAATGCGGTTGGACTAATTACCTGAATATGTTTTAAGCGGGCATCGTTATAATTGGTGTGCAGAACAAAGCGCGTACCCCGGTCATTAACCAGTGGACGACTGACCACCCTGCCTTCCATGGTAATATTGGTTTTCTCCGGCAGTTCTGCCGGTATTGGTTGCAGGGAAAACTGAAAATACAGTGCAACTGCTATCGTAAAAATGATTGCCCCGGCAGCAGGTTTTCTAAATTCGGAATAAAAGAATACTACCCGGAATAATAAGGCCAGGATCACCAATAATCCCAGCCAAATATGATAATAAATCAAAATACAATCCACTGACATCAACATAAAGGCAGCAACCCAAATTGATGCCGGTGGCCATACCTTCTGCAACAGTCTATCCAATCTTCTTTACCTTACCGTAATATCCGCTTCTATATCAGCGAATCGCTTATCACCTATACCACTTACATTCTTAAGGTCTTCAACCTGTTTAAAGGGGCCGTTTTCGGTACGATAATCAACAATTCGCTGTGCAAGAGCCGGACCAATTCCAGTTAATCGCTCGTCCAACTCACTGGCAGTTGCCTTGTTAATATTCAATTTGCCATGCGAATTAGCTTGCGATACACTTCCGGAGTTTACGGATGCCCCTATAACCGGTATTTCTTCACCCTTGGCAGGAACTATAATCGTCTCCTCATCCTGAACTTTACGGGCCATATCAACATAAGTCAGGTCAGCATCATCAAGAGGACCCGCCATGTTAATCGCTTCATTGATACGCGATTCAGCAGTCAGGCGATATACTCCCGGCCTTTCAACTTTACCGGTAACATACACCTGAATTTCATGGTTTTCTTCCTCAACTAAATCCTCAGCTATTTGCGGAGTTTCATCGAGCATAATCTCATCGGGCTCAGCCTGCAGCTGATGCCAACTCCCATATTTTACTCCTGCCCCAAAAGTAATTAACAGCAGAATAATTGCAACCGCAATACAGCGTTTATCTACATTTATCACAAGCATCACCGCTGTATATATTCGCCAATTCCTGTCACATTCCTCCATTAATGTAGCCAGTTTTCATTTAATCATAATAAAGTTATATAATACAGCTAATCCATAATTTTTTTAAATTAATTATCTCAGGTAAGCCTGAAAAACCCGTCAGGCTTCCAGTCTAATTTCTTTAATCAGCTTTTTGAGAGCCCGCTTTTCAATTCGAGATACATAAGAACGGGAAATTCCCAGCTTGCGCGCAATCTCACGCTGGGTTTCTTTTAAACCGCTGAACAAACCGTAACGCATCTCGATCACCTGTTGTTCACGACGGGATAAAACCCCCATATTTTCGCGAATTTTCTCCTCCTGAATACGCGCTTCAACTATTTCAACTATTTCATTATCAGTAGTAAGAACATCAATCAGCGAAATTTCGTTGCCCTCCTTGTCATAGCCAATTGGTTCATAAATGGATACTTCCTGTTTCAGCTTTTTAATGTTTCTTAAATACATTAGAACTTCATTTTCCACGCAACGGGCTGCATAAGTTGCCAACCGGACTCCACGCTCGTCATTGAAAGTCTTAATCGCCTTTATTAATCCAATAGTGCCAATGGAAATTAGATCTTCCATATCCTCACC
>JAQVWB010000179.1 GCA_028698695.1 Syntrophomonadaceae bacterium
AAAGATAGAAGGGTATTTTCAGGTTTGCAAAGACCTGGGCCTGGATGGGAAACAGGGTGTCATTATACCTCGTCAGAATGTTGTGAACCTAATGTTGGATGATGAGATAGTAGAAGCAGTTCGAACGAAGAAATTTCATATCTGGGCAGTAGAACATATAAATGAGGGGTTGGAAATATTGACTGGCCTGCCGGCGGGACAAGCCGATAATCAGGGGAAGTTTCCTCCGGACAGCGTACATGGTATGGTTAACGCCAGACTTATTGAATGGAGTACGAGGAAACGTTCAAATCGAACCGTTTCTTTCAGGGATAATAACGGGGGGAGAAAAAGGAGGAAGGGATGGTGAAAAAACAACTATTGGGGCTTTCATTGCTGTTGGTGTTAAGCTTTTTTATGATCGGATGTGAACAGGTCGATTTCAGTAAACTGGCGGTACCATCTACGAAGGAACAAGCTCAGTTTATCAAAGTAGAGATTTTCTTTACTGATGGCGTAACACTTATCGGCTATATTAAAAACCTGGGTATAGAACCAGAAGGCAAAGTCTATGTGGGAGGGTCTTCGACAAACTACTTATATGATGCCCGGGGTAAAGTAGTTGGAGCCTATAATTATCAACGAGTATTATACATAAAGATTATTCCTGAAAATCAACCGGAACCAGATACAGATTAAAATGCTGATGATTACGGAAGCGACTTGGGTGGTGGAGGAGTTCCATGGTAATTGGTCTGAATGGGAGTAAAGAACGTGAGCTAGATGTCAGGATTCAGATTACAGTGTTATTATCATTAATAATAACTGCCATCATCGTTAGTATAGGAATATATGCTGTTATGGTATTTACTGAACGAATTGAACATGCAGCAAAACAGAAACTGATATCTGATTTGACTCTTGGTGAGCAAATTATGGAACTTAATTATCCAGGACCATGGCATTTAGTTAATGGTCATCTGTATAAAGGGATGACATTAATGGAAGAAAGGCATGAAATGCTTGACCATATTGGTCAATTAACCGGAGATACGGTCACTGTATTCAGAGGGGATACACGCGTTTCCACCAATGTAACCCAAGAAAACATAAGATTGATTAATACTCAGGTTTATGATGAAGTAAAAAAAGCTGTACTGATAAACGGGGAAACTTATTTGGGCAGTGCCATTGTGGTTGGGACTAAAAACTTTACTGCTTATAAACCTATTAAAAACAGCAGCGGTAAAATTATTGGCATATGGTATATGGGAGTACCTTCTACGCCATATGACAAGGCTGTATCTGAATTCCGCAATAATATGATAGTTTATTCAGCGCTTGGCATCTTTTTGATTATTCTGTTCACTTTATTGCTAGTATATTTATTATATAAGCCTGTGTTTAATAACGTTGAAGCATTTCAAACTACCGGTGATGATCGATTATGCCCTAATAGCTCAATACCAATGAAGGATATAAATGACTATTTGGATGCTATAGTCAATGTGATGAAAGAAAAAATCTCTAAACTGAATGGTGACATAGGAGCAATAAGCCCAAGAGTTCATTTTTATGAACAGCTTATTGATGAACTCAGGGAGAAGTCACAGAAGATAATGCCTAGCGTTGACTTGATTACCAATATAGCCAGACAAACAAATTTTTTGGCTTGGGATGCTGCCAATGAAGCCTCTGAAGTAAAAAACAACCAGGGGAAGAGATTTATGGTTGCTGCTGACGAAATGCGTAAACTGGCCGAAGAGTCTGGATATGCTGCTAAACAAATTGGAGATTTAATTAATGAACTACAAAATATAATTATCGAGGCCGCAACACAAGCGGCCAGTGGTAACCCTATAGCTCCCTTGGATATTAATGGAGAGCCAGCAGATCAGATGGCAGGAATAGAGGAAATTAATGCTTCTATTGATGGACTAAACCAGATTATTGAGGCTCTGGAAGAGGCTATTGGTCGCTTTAAGATATAATTACAGGCTGTAATTAAAACAACAAAACCCATCCTGCCTGCTAGCAGGATGGGTTTTGTAACAGAATGAATACCCTAGGAAGTACAGATTATAAATCTATCGGAATTTCTGCTCTTTAGATTAATGGCAATATTGGTTAGTATTATACTTAGAAAAAGGCAAAGGAGGATGAAATTATGAGTAAACCCCAACCGGAAGAAATAATTGCCAGGTGTCTGCTATGCGGAAAAACTTATGAAGTTCCTGGAGACCATAAAGATTTTAAAAAACTGGCAGCAAAGAAAACCGACCCTACCTTTATCTGTGACCAATGCAACTATCGGGTTCGTCATGAAGCTGATGAACAGAAAAAGCCCAAAAAACCTATAAGCTAAAGGGAATATTATGGAAAAAAGTATGATAATATCATCCTCCGGACTTCGTTTGGCAGTGCTGAAAAATATTCCGGCAACGGAAATGAGTCACATAGTAATTGCCTGCCACGGATTTCGCGGGGGAAAAGAAAACGCCGGGAAAATTATATTACTGGCAGAAAAACTGGCTGGAATAGGATTGGGCCTGGTAGCATTTGATTTCGAAGGCAGTGGTGAAAGTGATGGTGAGTATGCCCGCATTACCATATCCAAACAGGCTCAAAACCTGATGGATGTAATTCACACTGTTTATAAAGAATACAAACTGCCAATTATTCTTTTGGGCCGCAGTCTGGGAGGCACTACGGTTCTGGCCGGTGGAACTGATGAAGATACTGTTGCCGCCTACATCTTATGGTCCACTCCGGTACTGTTGCGTGAAACCTTCAGTAATATCATGGGGGACGCCTATAATCAATTAGAAAATGGCACAGCCTTGTTGATTAACGATGAAAATGGAACTTTCCAGCTGGAACCGGATTTCATCCAGGATTTCTCCAACCACAATATGAATAAATATTTCGAACAGATCGGTAACCGACCAGTCCTCGTAATTCACGGCCAGTCTGATGAAGTAGTTAAGCCGTCAAATGCAACCTGTATCGCGCAGGCAATTAACCACGCCAGCATAAACATCATTGAAGGTGCTGACCACCGCTTTTCCGGTCAGGAAGAGTATAGAATGGATCTCACGCTACAATGGTTAAAAGAAAACATTTAAACAGCCGTATCAGGGGGGATTTCCCCTTAATAAAAGCTCTTTTAGCAGATTGCGCATCAGAATAGAGGTGTTTTAATGTACTCAATTCCGGCCTGGATTATATTTTTACATAGTTTCATTGCGGGTTTTCTAATGATGTGGTCGGGTCTGTTATTGGTTAATATCAGAACGAAAATATATAAGCTATGCATTGCTGGATTATTATATGCAATAATTGCAACCTACTTTAGATACATGGTTGGTTTAACTTTTGATGTAAGCTTTCTTTTGCAAGTTTTCTTAATGTTGTTAATTATAATGATATATTTTAATCTGGGCCCGATCCAATCTTTGGTGGCTACTTTTTTAGGCGTAATAGTGTTATTAGCCGGAGAAGCAATCTTTACACCAATTATCCTTAAAATATTTGGTATTGGTATTCAGGAAATAATGAGCAGTAAAATACTGGTACTTTTCCTTCCATTGCCACAAATGGTATTATCCCTTATAATTATTTACATATGCAGGAAATATAGTTTGCACATCTTTGATTTTAAAGAGAGCAGAGAGATAACTCGGGACGTTTCCAGGCAGAGACGCATTAATATTATAATAAGTCTGGTAATAATACAGCTCTCAGTAATTTTAGTACAGCTGGCATTTAGTATCCTGGTAATAAACAATACCTACAGTATATTTAAAGGTATTTCATTAACAACAATAGGATATATGTCCGGTGCGGTTCAAATTCTTGGAGTTATATCAATGTTGTTTTTGATTATAAATTTACTGGAATTAACCAGAAAAGAAAGTCAATATGAAATTCAATCTGCCTATATTGATACATTGGATGAAATATTTACTGCAGTGCGCAGCGAGAGACACGATTTTATTAACCACTTGCAGACTATTTATGGGTTTAGTCAGTTGGGTTATGGAGACGAGGTACAAAATTATTTAAATGAACTATTGGCAGGGAGTGTTTTTTTCAATGAAAAAATTATTACAGGTCATCCGGCTTTAACTGCCCTGATCTATATTAAATCGGGAATGGCCAGAAGCAATAATATTAAATTTCAGGTTGTGGTGGAAGACCAGATTGAAAATCTTGAAATGCCTTCATTTGAACTAAACAACATTCTCGGTAATTTAATTAATAATGCTTTTGATGCAGTCATGCTTTTAAATGAAGATAGAAGGATAGTAAACATCTATATTGGAACTGAACCCAATCATT
>JAQVWB010000180.1 GCA_028698695.1 Syntrophomonadaceae bacterium
TACCTAGTGTTTCGCCTAACAGTGTTGTATATTTATTTGATACTGCCAATCCAGATATTAAAACTTTGGTAGAAGGATATAAAAAAATGTTTGAAGGCCGGTTAGACACCATGCAAGCCATCATAGTCGATGGAGAGTGGAAGGGCGTACAATACTGGGTAGAATCGGTAAAAAGTGTAAGTAATCCCTCCACGTATTACAGGACTCAATATTTGACCTTTCAGGTCGGGCCTTATAAAGCTATCGATTCATATGAACGGTATCGAACTACTGCACCGGCAAGTTTGCCTGCAAATGGAAAATGGTACGACATAGCCTACATAACCGACGACTATATAAAGGGAATATTTAAAGCATATCATCCAGAACATTATGACGAAGTCTTACAATACTTTCAATCAGAAGAATTCCTTTATGTAGGAGCGGTTATTGAAATACTCGGCAGTGGCGAGGTCCATAAGGACTGGATTGATGCTTATGGCGAATGTGCGACCCTCCCCCTTACAAACAACCCGTTTCTTCTTCGTCCAGACTATAACGGTACTTGAAAAACTGCTGACCAAAGAAGTTATCATAATTGCTGAAATATTTATCTCCGTCTTCGTCATTAACCTTATTGCAGAACACAAACATTTTCGCATCCAGGTTATCCATCATATGTAATAAGAAGGCCTCCGGGAATAAGGGTATGACCGGTGAACCAAACTCCAGACTGCCATGATGGCTTAAAATCATATGTTTTATCATTAACTCCAGTTCCAGCGGAAATTCACCCGCCTCCCGGCGAATATCATTAATGGTACTACTAATTTTCTCTACTCCCAAAATAATATGGCCGACCAATTTGCCTTCCATGGTGTAATCAGCAACCACTTTCATCTCATATTCATCCATCTTGCCTATATCATGCAACAATGCACCAGCCAGCAGCAAATCACGGTTCACCATTGGATAATTTACGGCAGCATCCCGGCATAACCTGGCCACGGTTATGGTATGTTCCAATAATCCGCCCGGATAATTGTGATGCACTTTTTTGGCAGCAGTTGACTGAAAAAACTTCTCCCTGGTTTCCTCTGTAAATATCCTTTCCAACAACGCTTTAATATGCGGATCACTGATAGACGTCATTGTTGATCTGAATTCAGCCTTCAGGGACTCCATATCAATATCCGGTTTTTTTATGTAAGGAATAATATCCTCATCCAAAACCTTTATGCGTCGGGCAGTTACCTGGGCACGATTATTATAATTGCTCATATCGCCTAATAAACCAATAAGAATTCCATTCTCCAACTCCCCGGTTACAGAGCAATTATCCCATACCACTACATCAATTTCATCGCTGGCGTCACCAATTTTTAAATTTATTATTTCCCGGCCATCCTTGCTGCGCCGCTGATTCTTATCCAATATAAGATACTTCCCCCACACCTGACTGCCGGGGGTAATGCTCTTCAATTCTTTACAAGTAAAAGGTCCCTTCTTATCCATAAATTCTCCTGCTTTCAATATAATAGTGAGGGGCGGGTAAGGAGCGTTCAAGCAGCTCCACTTTCCTGAACCTGATTCTCACATTACTCTTATTTTATCTATCCAGACCCGATATTACAATTAACTTGTGTCAGAAGAACCATACAAGACTGCTCTTAAAATCTGTGATATCAGTGTCTATTAAACAATAAGTTATCTGCGTCCATTAACCCCGACCGGGTGGGTATAGGAACCGACCTTAACCGCAGGGGCTTCCTGGGCTAAAATATTCAACATGGTAATAATGCCGATGCCTAGTTCCTCCTGGGCAAAATGTTGCTGAAAAAAATCAGGGTCAATGTTTAAATTGCGCAACTGAATCATAAAAACAGGATACTTATGTACAAAATCCATTAGAGCCCCGATTTCGCTCTCCCGATCAGTAAAACCAGGGAAAGTTAGTAAATTAAGCGAAACCTGTACCCCATTATCCAATGCTACCGTAATAGACTCCCGGACATCCTTTATACTATAACCACGAGGCCGGTGGTAGCGGTTATAATTATCCTCATTAAAGGAAAATAAAGTAACCCGCATAGCATCCAGTCCTGCCTCGACCATCTGCTTTATCCCGGCTGTATATCCGGCATTAGTATTAATATTTATTGTTCCCTGGTCGGTAATACAACGCATCTGTCTGATAGACTCAGATAATTTAATCGCGCTCAAAGATGGTTCCCCTTCGCAACCCTGACCAAAACTTATAATTGCTTCTCTGGCATTAGCCAGATGATGTACCCCCAACTCCACAATTTCATTTACCTCAGGAGAAAAAGCGAGTCGTTCCTGAGGTGAATTCACCCCGGAATGATTTTCGGATATACAACCTATGCAATCGGCGTTACAGGTGGGTGTGGTAGGTATACCTCCCTCCCAGCGTCCATAAAAAATATTCTGGGCAGTAAAACAACCATACTGCAAAGCACAATGACTAAGCTGACGCATAATTCTATTATGCGGAAACTTTTTCAGCATACGGTCTATTCTGACCGGTAAGCGCTCGGTATTATAAAAGGCGGGGTGCCATTTACGATGCTGATCAGTCTGAACTGCCGCTACATAAACCTGTCCCTGCTTCATGCCTACTGCTGCATAACCAAACAGGGGCAAGTTTTTTCCACTGCGGGTATTGACACAGGCCGGCAATAATACCCGGGTAAATCCCTGAGGCAACAACGCAGCGACGGCAAATGCCTGCCTGCCGCTACCGGATAAATCCGACTTAAAATGGGTTAGTTTTTCGCAGGCATCAAGACCAACCGGGATATGATCAGGAATCGTAACCAGGGAGGCCCCTTTGGGCAGGGGAATCATCTCGTCTGTTACCGGTTCTACCCAACCTCCCCCGGTTCTTCCCAACATCGTTATAGCAGGATATTCCAAAAGCTCATCTTTTTCATTGGCATACAAAGTAAAATACATTATTCTCCCTCAACCCATTCATTTACTATAGCCTAACTTATGTCAAGACATAAAAAAAGCCCCCCGATTTATATTTAGAAGGCTTAAAATAATTCTAGCGTGATAAAAAATTAAGCGGATTAAGGCTTTCATTTTTGCTTCGTATTTCAAAATGCAAATGCGGACCGGTGGTTCTACCGGTCATTCCTATATACCCAACTGTCTGACCACGATATACCTTTTGTCCTTCACTTACAACAGACTTTTGCAAATGGGCATACCAGCTTTGTCTTCCATCCGAATGTTCGATAATAAGGGTTCGGCCATAAACTGGTTTTACGCCGTTAAAAACCACTTTGCCTGGACCGCAGGCTTTAACCGGGTCACCTATATCTCCGGCAATATCTATCCCATGATGAAAACCTGATTTTCTCCAGCCAAATCCCGAGGTAATTACCCCCAGTACCGGCCAGGAAAACGCACCCGTAAATGACACCCCCCGTGAGCTGACCTGTGGAGTTAAAGGCTGCCTGGTATCCGGAATAATCAACTGCTCTCCGATAGCCAGCCTGGTCGGATTTTTACCGGGATTGACACTAAGTAAACCATCTACGCTTACTTCATAACGGGAAGCAATGTCCCACATAGTCTCACCTTTGCGTATATAATGAACTCGTACAGATGAAGATGGTATTTTCAATCGTTGTCCCACAGACAGTATGGTATTTCCCTCTACTCGGTTCAATGCCATCAATTGTGACAAACTCACATTAAAACTCCGTGAAATATCCCATAGATTATCGCCTTTTTTCACTTGGTAATAACGGACCGTGGTATTGGCAGAGGAGCTTTTTGACTGGTTAACCGGGATAAAGTTGCCACGGTTTAAAGCTGAATATGCCGGGTTGAGCATAGTTACCATGAATAATAATATCAGGGTCAGAATGCCCGTTAATCGGTAATACACTTTTACACCTCATTTCTGCCGCCCAGACACCCGGGCCTGCACTTATTTTTGACAGAAATGAGCAGATTTATTCAGGTTATCTGCCCCGATAACCATTTGATTTCCCAAATACATGCGGAGCTGCTCTTACAACATCACTATTGGATTGTGTCTTTTTTAAAGTATCAATCATCATCTGCATAGTCTCAACCGGCGAAGCCTCACTGAAATAATTTCTTAAATTCCAGCTTAACTCCATTTCTTCCTCAGTAAGCAACAGTTCTTCTTTGCGCGTACCTGACCGCTTCAAATCTATAGCCGGGAATATCCTGCGTTCTGCCAGCTTGCGATCTAAGACCAGTTCCATGTTGCCCCGGCCTTTAAATTCTTCAAATATTACATCATCCATGCGTGAACCAGTCTCAA
>JAQVWB010000181.1 GCA_028698695.1 Syntrophomonadaceae bacterium
CGGCCTAAAACACTGGACGATATTATCCTGCAGACTGTAAACCGAGTACTTGACCTGGTAGGACTGCCTAAAGAACTGGCGCCCAGATGGTCAGGGAGTGATCTGTTTGAGTAATATGAATGGTTGTAATAATAATCATAAGGAAACTAAGAAAACCGGTCATGCAATTACAGTATGTGCAGGTGAAGGCAGATACCGGTTATGGGCTGCGGCAGTCGCAACACATGGAGAAGGAATCAACATCACCATCGGCGGCGGAGAAATACCACATATTGGGGCTGTAGCTGTTGCGGTACCCAGGCCGAGTCTTAAAGATCCTTCCCAGGTGAGTACTACTACCTCAGTTTACGTTCTGATGGGCCATAAAGATGAAGCGCTGGCCAAACCCATAGCTGAACGGATAGCCCGAGCCATGCAGCAGCCGGTGGTTGTTGCAGCAGGGGTTCACCTGGGCAAGGAAGGAAGCTATACCGCATCTGCCGAGGAAATTGAAAAAGTGCTGCAAGCTAGTACTATTCTCGTGGAAGAGCTTATACGGAGGTTGGTCGATGAAGATTGAAACAGTTATTTTTGATCTTGACGGGACACTGATCGATTCGCTGGAAATGTACTATAAAGTACTGGCTATGGCATTTTCCCAGTTGGATCTGCCGATGGTAGGTCGGGAAATTGTTTTTAGCCAATTTGGCCGCGGTACTCCAGATTGGGATTCATTACTGCCAAAGGGAATTGAGAATAAGAAAGATATTATGTTGCAATGTCGGGAAATAATTATTGGCCTATGGCCCAAAGTATACCGTGAAGAAGTAGACTTATTTGAAGGTGTACCGGATTTATTAAGACACCTTAAAGACAAGTCCATGACCTTGGGGATAGCCACCTCGGGCCAGTCTAAGGAATTAATTATCGAGTTATTAACCCGTCGAAAGGTTTACGATCTTATTAGTGCCATTGTAAGCCGGGAGGAAGTTCCGAAACCCAAGCCATCTCCCATGAGCATCCTAGAGTGTCTTAGAAGGTTGGACGCACCTCCTGAAAAGTCGGTATATGTGGGAGACAGTATAGTGGATATCCGGGCGAGTAAAGCTGCCGGTATCCGAAGTGTAGCAGTGCTGAGCGGTGCCGGGAACTATGACATACTGTTCAGGGAAGGACCTGATTATATAATCCCGAACGCATGCGAACTGCCCGCCCTTTTGGATTTGTAGATCAATGTTCCGACATGTAACCGGCTAAACGGCAAACAAACTATCAGAAGGGAGTGAAGATGGTGGCAGAGGACCGGCAGGTATTATTCATTGAGGGAAAACTCGTTCAAGGCCTTGGGCAAGGTGCAGATTTTACCGCCATACCGTGGGTACGTGAGGAATTTAAAAAGCGCCTTGGCGTCGATCCCTACCCCGGCACCCTGAATATTAAGCTTGAAGATGCAGAAATTTTACAGAGGATTGCGCAGTTAAAGGATAAACCCGGTATAATCATTCCCCCAAGTCAAGCAGGCTTTTGCAGCGCCAAGTGTTTTAAGGTTACCGTAGAAGGGATATCCGGGGCTGTCGTTTTTCCTGAAGTAAATGAATACCCCCTGGAGAAATTCGAAATGATCTTTCCTGTTCATATGAAAGAAACACTGGGATTAAAGGATGGAGACACATTAAAGGTCACTGTAGAAACCTAGAAAATACGAGGAAGTTCACAATCAAAAGGTAACAAAGAACCAGGAGCGTACCGGATAGCGGTATATAAGCGATATGGGAAATAATATATAGTTAAAAAACAATTACGTAAGACACTATATATAGTAAACATAGATTTCTTATATCGTTACCGAGACATTGATACTAAATATTGGATGCCAGGATATATTATAGTAGAGATAGCATAGCGAAAACATAGAGATAGGCAGAGCAGGCATTGACAAAAGTTTTGCATAAGAAAACGTTCCTATTTAAACGGCTTAACCGCCGGAAAAATTAGAAGGGCAAGGAGGTAAAAGATGTTTAAAAACCTAAGGGACTTTCTATCTTACCTGGAAAACGCAGGTGATTTACAAAAAATCGAGGAAGAACTTTCCCCCCGCCACGAAATCCAGGCCGTTATGAAATACATGGATAAAGGCGATGGACCGGCAGTGCTCTTCCCTAACGTAAAAGGCTATCAGATCCCGGTAGTGGGCAACTTACTGGGGCGGCGGCGACGGCTGGCTATGGCTTTTGGGGTAGAAGAAGATCAGATTGTCGATGAATACTACCGCCGGCGCCAGCAGGTTTATCAGCCAAAGCTGGTGGCAGACGGCCCTGTCAAAGAAGTGATTATCAAAAGTGATATTGACATTACAAAAGTCATACCGGCACTTACCCACCATGCCAAAGATATCGGTCCCTATTTTAGCACAGCGGTAACCATTGCCAAAGATCCGGAGACCGGGGTGCGGGGTATGGGACTGCACCGGGTACAGATCAAGGATCGCAATACCTTAGGGCTGTTTCTGGCCACGCCACCGCTTTCGGTCTTTCTCAAAAAGGCGGAGGAACTCAACCGGCCGCTAGATATCGCTATGGTTATCGGTATGGATCCACTAACCTTCTTTTCCTCCGTAATTTGGGCGCCGCCGGGATTGGATAAGTTCGACATTGCAGGCGCGCTGGCGCAGAAACCAATCGAGCTGGTTAAATGCTCTACGGTGGATATCGAAGTTCCGGCCCAGGCGGAGTTTGTACTGGAGGGACGTGTCCTGCCCAACGTGCGTGATACTGAGGGACCTTTTGGCGAGTCAAGCGGTTACTACTTCACCTACCAGAACCCGGTGGTCAAAATCCAGGCGATGATGCACCGCAAAGATCCTATCTACCATGCCTTATGTTTATTCTCGCAAGAAGATTCAATTCTGATGGATGTGGGGTGGGCGGTAGACAACCTGCGGCCTCTGCGCGAAAAGTTCCCCAATATCAAACGTATTGAATTCAAAGAGATGGGTCAGCTTGGCGTTGTTCAAATCGATAAAAAGGCAGAAAGTGAACCCAAAGAAATAATTGAACATCTGCTTTCCAGCATTTTTATCAAGCAGGTAATGGTTGTGGATTGTGACGTTAATATTGACGATCAAAATGAGCTGAACTGGGCGCTGATCAGCCGTCTCCGCAGCCCGCAGAACTTGATCATCAAACCCGATATGATGGGTTCCGCCATCGATCCTTCAGCGGTTATGGAGGAAAGTACTGCGAAAGGTAAGCTGAGTGATATTAATTCTCATATCGCCAAGGTAACCAAAATTGGGATAGATGTTACCAAACCGCTGAACGAACTGGAAAAATACGAGAAGGTGGATATTTCAGCGGAAGTGAAAGCCAACATTGCCCCAATCATTAATAAGTACTGTCCCAACGTAAAAATATTTTAGCAGGGGGTCAGAATATGGATCTGGAAATTCTCCAATACAATGTAGATACCAGTTGTAACTACAGGTGCGATGACTGCAGCCGGTTTTTTGATTGTACTCACGAGAAAAAAGCCAATCTCTATAAATACTGGGCTTATACGGCTACCAAAGAACGCATGGCGAAAGTCAAACATAAGATTATGGTGCTCAGCGGCAAGGGCGGCGTAGGCAAGTCTACGGTCAGTGCCAATCTGGCAGCGGCACTGGCAGCCAAAGGTTATAAAACAGGAATCATTGACCTGGACCTGATGGGACCTTCCATCCCGCGTCTGCTGGGCGTTGGTGACAAAAAGATGTACCTCCGCTTAGGAGAAGGGATTATGCCGGTAATGAACAGTCAAGGGATTAAAGTTATGTCCATGGCTCACACCATGCGGGATAATGATGCTCTGACCTGGTTCCACGATATGAAAAAGTCTGCGGTAGAAGGTTTTTTAACCCAGGTGATCTATGATGAACTGGACTACCTGATTATTGACCTGCCGCCGGGTACTGGAACAGAAACGACGAGTGTTATTCGTTATCTTAGTGATATGGACGGGGCCGTTATCGTAACCATTCCAACCGAAGTTTCCCAGCGCGTTGCCCGCAAGGCCATAACTTTGTGCAACAAGGCTGAGATCCCAGTCTTGGGCGTAATAGAGAATATGAGTGGTTGTGTTTGCTCCCATTGTGGCAAGGAGTCGCCGGTGCTGAGTGTTGGCGGCGGCCTCCGAATGGCTGAAGAAATGGGGGTTCCCTTCTTGGGGCCAATACCTTTGGAGGAAATTGCTTCCCGGGATTCGGATGAGGGTAAACCTTTTATTACCAACCACCCCGATTCAGTGTCAGCCCAAGCCTTTACAGTTATTGTGAACAAAATCGAAGAG
>JAQVWB010000182.1 GCA_028698695.1 Syntrophomonadaceae bacterium
CTGGCAGTGGCAAACACCTGCCCGAACATCCTTATCCCCCCGGATATAGGTACTACGAAGACAATGAAGCCGGCAAAGCCTATCCATTTTCCGGTTATTATCATTTCCTGCCTGATGCCATGGTCGGATCACCGGTCTCGATCAGAAGTGCGGCAGTTGGCACCCGCAGTATCATGACGCACGTTGCCAGTGGAGCTGACTTATGTATTGAGTGCTACACCAGGTCTTTGCAACGCTATGGCAGTCTGGCCATAGTCGACAGCAATGCCTGGAGACCCCGCCGCCGACGCCGCAAATAAACATCACCAACCATTTTTTATGTGAGTATAATTACGTTTACAAAGCTGGATAAATTAGTTTGTATAATTAGCACGTTTTTGCCGGTAGGTTACTTCTGCGGCATAATATTACAATAAGGGATTATATTAACACAAATAAATTGAATATTGAAATTATAATCGCGTAGCGTTATAGTTAAATCAAAAGGGAGGTTTTATAATGGAAAAGCCGTGGCTAAAAGATTTTGAAGATGATGTTGCCAAGTGGAGAGACAAGTGGGAGGCCATGTATGATGATGGGGTACCAAAGAAACCGGTTTATCCGGATATCCCGTTAAAAGACCTGTTCAATAAGTGGGCGGAGAAACATCCGGATAAAACCTATCTAATTCTGGAAGATCGAAAGCTGACATATGGTGAAGCAAACGATTTGGCTCGTCGTTTAAGCAACGCTTTATTGAACATGGGAGTAAAAAAAGGTGATCGGGTCAGTATTATGCTCCCTAATGTTCCGGAATATGTAATAGCTTTGCAATGCAGTTTCAAAATTGGTACCATTGAAGTTCCAACAAATTATTTATACACTATCCCTGAAATCAGTCATCAGTTAAGAGACAGTGGTGCGGAAACAATAATTGTTATGGCTGAACATGCAGAAAAGGCAATTCAACTGCTAAATATGCCGGAAACTCCTGTAAAAAGAGTTATTGCGATTCAGGTTGCTGATAAACCCGTTGAAGTACCAAAGCAAGAAGGTGTTTTTGACTGGGATGAAGTTATTAATGCGGCCAGTGGAGCAGAACCGGCTATTGACGTATACCCTGCAGATATCGCCAGGCTCCAGTATACAGGGGGGACAACCGGGGTACCAAAAGGCTGCGTTTTAACAAATGCAATGATGATGTCCCAGGCAGTACGAACTTCAGAGTGGTTCCGTCCAGCAGTTGATCCCCATGAATTTATTACCTTATGTCCCATACCTCTCAATCACATCTATGGTTATAATTGTAATGTGAATGCTTGCCTATTTGGAGGAGGCACGATTGTTCTCGTACATCCACCTACACCGGATAACTTGCTAAGAAATATTACCAAACACAAACCTAATATTTGGGCCGCGGTTCCCGCAATGATAATCGGACTTAATAACCATCCTGACATTACTACCACCGACATTAGTTCCCTGAGAGGCATTTTCTGCGGTTCTGCTCCTCTGGCGGTAGGGACGCTGCAAAGATTCGAGGAACTATCCGGAGGCAAGATTATTGAGGGAGCAGGGATGTCTGAGACCATAAATATCTATACCGTAAATCCTATTTACAGGAAACGTAAATTTGGCAGTTGTGGCGTGATTTGGCCTGACACTGACCTGGTAGTAGTAGATGTCGAGACCGGAACAAAAGTCATGCCGCGTGGAGAACTGGGCGAGATGATCGGCAGAGGCCCGCAATTTATAACCGAATATTGGAACAAACCAGAAGAAACAGCAGAAACCATACGTGATGGATGGCTCTATACGGGTGATATCGTTAAAATCGATGAAGAAGGCTTTGTTTTTATCATGGATAGAAAGAAAGACATGATTATCGTGAGTGGTTTCAATGTCTATCCCCGTGATGTTGATGAAGTATTGTATCATCATCCTAAAGTGGTTGAAGCCTGCACGATAGGAATTCCTGATAAAAAGCAGGGAGAGTCAGTAAAATCATTTATTGTAATCAAGGCCGGAGAAACAATGGCAAAGGAAGAAGTTATCGAACACTGCAGGAAAGAGCTGGCTCCATATAAGGTTCCCCGGTTTGTAGAATTTGTTGATGCAATTCCCAGAACCAGTGTTGGCAAGCCTGACAGAAAGGCCCTTCAGCAAATGGAAAGCGAAAGAGCAGGAAAATAAGAAAACCTGCGGCAGGCAGTTGCATATTTTGTGCATGCAATAGTTTTTAGTGGCCAAAGGCCAAGGCCCAACCATCAGGTAAAGTCTGATAGTTGGGCCTTTTTGCGCTAAGCTGGGGGAACAAGGGGACCGTCCGAGACTGCTGAAAAAGTATCATAAATGTCATCCTGAGGAGCCGTAGGCGACGAAGGATCTCTTTTGGAAGTCCGTAATATTGGGCCTTCCGCTAACGAGATTCTTCGCTATCATTCAGAATGACACACAAAAGAGCACTTCTTCAGTGGTCTCGAACCGTCCCCTTGTTCCCTGAAGATGCAAACAACTAGGCTTGCCAGTATTTCCTGTCCAGGCTTCTATATTGAAGTGCTTCCGCCAGATGTGGAAACTGTATGTTGTCAGAGCCTTCCAAATCAGCTATTGTGCGGGCTACTTTTAATATGCGGTCATAGGAACGGGCACTCATACTGAATCTTTCAAAGGCACTTTTAAGCATTTTGCTGGATTCTTCGGTAAGCTGGCAGTGTTTTTGCACTTCAGCCGGTTTCATTTGTGAGTTTAAAGTAGTTTTGCTGCGGGCAAATCTTTTTTTCTGAATGTCCCGGGCAGCCGTTACTTTTTGCCGGATGGAAGCGGAGCTTTCTCCGCTGGATTTGGTTTGCAGGTGTTCAAACTTTACCCTGGGTACTTCCACCTGCAAATCCATTCGATCCATGAGTGGACCGCTAATTTTGGACAGGTAGCGCTGTATCTGTAAAGGAGTGCAGGAACATTCCACATCTGACCCATAATAACCACAGGGACAGGGATTCATTGATGCAATCAACGAGAAATGAGCAGGATAAGTATGAGTTGCCTGAGCTCTGGCTACGGTTACTACCTTGTCTTCCAATGGCTGACGTAGTGCTTCCAGAACATCGCGGCTGAATTCGGGAAACTCATCTAAAAATAATACTCCGTTTTGCGCCAGGCTGATTTCACCGGGCCTGGCCATTCTTCCTCCTCCAATAATACTGGCTGAGGAAGCATTTTTATGCGGAGTACGAAATGGGCGCTGGGCGACAAGCGGTTGCTCAGGGTTTAACAGTCCGGCTACTGAATAAATTCTGGTAGCTTCCAGTATTTCATCCCGGCTCATTTCCGGAAGTATGCCGGAGACCCGTCTGGCCAGCATAGTCTTTCCCCCGCCGGGTGGTCCGATAAAAAGTATATTATGCAGGCCGGCGGCCGCTACCTGTAAAGCACGTTTAGCCGTTTCCTGACCTCGTACTTCTGCAAAGTCAGGTATATCTGATTCTGAATACAGTGATGATAAGGGAAGGTTTTCTGCCGTGGATAGTTCCTGTAGTCCCTGCAGGTAGAGACTGACCTCCTGCAGACTGTTGGCAGTAAACGAACATAGCTCAGTTACCAAACCGGCCTCGCGATTATTTTGCTCAGGGACGATAAAATAACAATCGGGGTTGGATTTTTGTAATTCCAGTGCCATGGGAAGTATACCGGGAACAGAGCGCAAGCTGCCATCCAAAGATAGTTCGCCGGCAAAGAAATGGGGCCGGATATGCACTGATTCAATTTGTTCTGAGGCAATTAGTATTCCTATTGCAATAGCCAGGTCGAAATGGCTGCCTTCTTTTTTCACATCGGCTGGTGCCAGGTTAACCACTATTTTACCATTAGGAAACCTGTAGCCTGAGTTTTTTATAGCGGACCGTACTCTTTCCCGGGCTTCTTTTATAGCTGCTGATGCAAGACCGACAATATCAAAATTAGGAAGAGATGCCTGTAGATCTACTTCAACTGTAACCGGTTGAGCTTCTATTCCTCCTATAACCAAGGTGTTTGTAGTGGCCAGCATATAAAAACCTCACGAATATTTATTTAAGTTAAAAAATTCGAGAAATTATAACGAAATCCTTTTTTTGAACATAATAACTACCCTGCTATCTTATTTAATGTGTTTTTAAGTAAATATTAACTTATCTATTATAATGCGGACTAAAAACGAATACTTTTGTGTTTTACGAGGAATGATAAATATGTAATATAGTCTGATTAAAATTACTATGTTGAGCGTTTATGGAAAGGAGG
>JAQVWB010000183.1 GCA_028698695.1 Syntrophomonadaceae bacterium
AGAATAACTCTTCGTTTCTCTTCGAGTTATTTCCGTTTATTAACACTATTTTTACATCATCATTATCTTTTAAAGATTCAATTAAAGAAAAGAAATTGTGGTCTAAAGAATGGGTAGTACCTCACTTTACCGGGCGTGAATGTTGTTGTAAAGGGAACTACAATCGGAACAATCACTGATGTAGATGGCAATTATACCCTCGAAATTCCATCAAATGCACAGGCTCTTGTTTTCAGTTTTATTGGAATGACAAGCCAGGAGATTCAACTGGGAACTGTAAATGCTTATGATGTAACTTTAAGAGAAACTCGGTTGACCTCGACGAAGTTGTAGTTGTTGGTTACGGTACTGTTCTGAGAAGTGACCTTACGGGCTCGGTGTCCAGGGTTCAGGCTGAACAGATCAGGGATATGGCACCGACTCAGATTACTGAATCTCTTTCCGGGACTGTTGCGGGACTTTACTCAAATCAGGGAGCAGCTGCATCAGGTGGTGGTTCGCTTGAGATAAGGGGACCTTCATCTTTGTCTGCTTCAACTTCACCTTTGATAGTGCTCGACGGTGTTATTTACCAGGGGAGCATGAGCGAAATTAATCCTGCCGATATTGAAACAATGGATATTCTGAGGGATGCCAGTTCATCTGCTATTTTCGGTGCAAGAGCATCTAACGGTGTAATACTTATTACCACCAAAAGAGGTCAGACAGGAAAACCTACCATTACATTTTCTGCTAAAGTAGGCAGATCAACTACCACTAATGATTTTTATCCTTATGGTATGGATCCAGACGGCGATCCCATGGAGTATTTTGATATGCACAGAGACCATTTATGGAACAGGACCAATTTTACATTCCCTTACTATTACTACTGGCGGCCCGAAGACCTTCCGGATAATGTCAGTCTGCAGGAGTGGATGGGTTATGTTCAAAATCCCAACTCTGACCCGACAGATGAGTGGTTGAACAGGATCGCTGCCTGGCCAATCGAACGGGAGAATTACAAGGCAGGTAAAATAACAAATTTTTATGATTTGTGTATAAATCCCGGTATCAGGCAGGATTATAACCTTGGCGTCGGAGGAGGTACGGAAAATATCAGTTATTACTGGTCAATAGGCTATCTTGATAATGAAGGTATTATAGTCGGTGACCAGTTCAGTGCAATTCGTACCAGGGTCAATCTTGATCTCGAGGTTGCAGAATGGTTAAAAGTCGGCACAAATTCACAATTTACTAACAGGGATGAAAGTGTGGTGCAGGCAAGCCTGAGTCTTTTAGGTCAGATGAGTCCTTATGGTTCGATGTATGAGGAAGACGGAAGCCTTAAATGGTATCCGAATGATTACACAGGTGCAATTGAGAACCCTTTACTTGAGTATTACGGAAGGGACAGGCTGAGAGATATTAACTCACTTTCTTCCAGTCTTTATGCTGAATTGACTCTGCCCTTCGGAATCACCTACAGGATATCATATCAACCTCACTTTTCTTTCCTGAAGGAGTTCAACTATTATTCAACAAATACTCCTACCGGCCGGAACACCTATAAAGGCGGTTATGGTTACCGTACCAATAATAATTCATATAACTGGATGCTGGATAATCTGATAAAGTGGAACAAGACATTCGGAGTCCACAATTTTGATTTGACTCTTCTTGCAAATGCAGAAAGAAACCAGAGCTGGAGTTCCAATCAATACTCTTCTGACTTTGCTCCTAATGAAAACCTGACCTGGCATGCCTTGCAGTTCGGAGCTAATCCCAGAGTTTCAGATACAGATAATGTAAGCAGTGGTGATGCCCTTATGGCACGTCTGAATTATACATTAAAAGACAAATACCTGTTGACAGCTTCTGTCAGAAGGGATGGTTATTCGGCATTCGGGCAGTTAAATCCAAGGGCTACATTTCCTGCATTTGCGTTGGCATGGAAAGTCAGTGATGAAGCATTCTGGAAGTCTTCCTTCATGAATCGTCTAAAACTGAGGGCATCCTGGGGAGAAAACGGAAATCGCGAAATAGGGGCATATTCAGCACTGGCCCAGTTAGGTTCTATAACTTATTTCAATAGCAATAACCAGGTTCAGACCGGTGTTTATAATACCAGACTTGCTAATCCCAATTTGCGTTGGGAGAGAACTCAATCATTGAACGTTGGTTTGGATATGGGATTCCTGGATAATCGCATTGATATTACTGTTGATGCTTATGATGCTGTTACTGAAGACCTTCTTCTTAACAGACAGCTTCCAAGGATAACCGGATTTACAAGTATTACAACGAACCTCGGCAAATTAGGAAACCAGGGTGTTGAGGTTACCATGAATACAGTTAATCTGAGCCGCCCGAATATTAAGTGGAGATCTACTTTGGTCTTTTCTCTGAACAGGAATAAGATCCTTGAGCTGTGGGGTGATTACGGTGATTATAAACTGTTGAATGAAGATCGTTACGGTGAGCTTCCTGATTTTGCAAACTTTTGGTTTCCCGGCTATGCCCGCGACATTGTGTGGAATTATGAGAGGGTAGGGATATGGCAGATGGATGAAAAGGATGAGGCTGCCAAATATCAGCTGGAACCCGGAGATTATAAGGTCACTGATGTAAATGGTGACTTTAGCATGACTCAGTTTGAAGACAGGAAATTTATTGGGTATACAGCTCCCCGTCACCGCTGGGGATTTACAAATGAAGTAGATTTATATAAAAATATTTCAATATCTCTGTTTATACGTGCCGACCTTGGTCATATAAGATCTGTTCCAATAACAGGCAATAAATCAACTCACGACAGGCGCAATGAATGGGGATGGGGTTACTGGTCGCCGGAAAATCCAACGTCAGAATTCCAGAAGAACAACTGGCCTGATAATACCTCAAGATTTGGTCTTGGTATTACTCCTTACATTCCTACCGGATTCTTACGAGTACAGGATTTGAGCATATCGTATAATATACCACAGGATAAATTGCAAAGGGTATTACCCCTTCAGAGTCTGAGGGTGTTACTTACCGGCCGTAATTTATATACAATAACCAATTGGAAAGGTTTTGATCCTGAGAGCGCAAATACGCCTATGCCCAAGACTCTTACGCTGGGTGTGGACATATCGTTATAATATCTGTTAATTGAAAAAAATAATTTAATTATGAAACAAATAATATATAATACAATGAATCGGACAATAAGAGTTTTGCTGGTTTTTGTTGCACTTATTCTGCTTCAGATATCGTGTAAGGAAGAATTCCTGGATCCTGAACCACTCTCTTTCTATGCTCCGGAGAATGTTTATGTCAATAAAGCATGATTTGAATCAGGTCTTGTAACTGTCATAAAAGATATAAAAACTGACTTCTACGGTAACAGGAATGGATTGCAGCTGGAATATGTAGCTTCTGACTATGGGTATGGTATCGGGAACACTGACTGGACAATCATTACTCCCTCAACTCCCGGATTTTTTCCTGTATTGTCGAAGTTTACACAAGTTTACGGATTTATTAAAAATACCAATGTTATTATTTCCAGGATAGATGATATAACCTGGGATGATCAGGCTGACAGGAATAAAATATTGGGGATAGCGCTGTTCTACCGTTCATGGTGGTATTACCGGTTAATTACCTCATATGGTGATGTGCCCTTCATTGGTTATGAACTTAAGGGGCCTAAACTTGATTTCTACACCCACAGCAGGTGGACAATACTTGAGAAGATCATACAGGATGTTGAATTTGCAGTCCAATCGCTGCCGGAAACTTCTATTGCCGGTGAGGTAAATAAATATGTTGCGTTGCATTTTCTTTCAAAACTTTATCTTGCGAATTCACAATTTGATAAAGCAATTGAGGCCGCTAATTCTGTTATAAACGGTCCTTATCAGTTAATGACGGAAAGGTTTGGTTCTGATGCAGGTAATGCAGATCTGAATGTTCTTTGGGATTTACACAGACCTGAGAATAAATCAATAGCAACTAACAAAGAGTCCATATGGACAGTTATTGACAGGGTGTCAGCTCCCGATAATGCTAAAACATTCTCCTATACAATGCGTGGATATCACTCTCAATGGTGGTATACAAGGGTCCTTGACAGTCAGGGCAAGCAGGGAATGGTTGCATCAGGGCCGCAGTACTTTGCACTTGGAAGGGCAAATTCTGATGCTTATATGTCTCCCTGGTTTGCATACGATGTATGGAATGAGTTC
>JAQVWB010000184.1 GCA_028698695.1 Syntrophomonadaceae bacterium
ACAGACAATGATGCGATCAAAATATATATTATACTTTTCATATTAATTTGTTTTTTTTCTTGATTTTATCATTTAATAAATTAGTATCCGGGATTTTGAGTTAAAGTCGGATCGATCTCAATTTCCCCTACAGGAATTGGTAAAAGTAACTGATATTCCGGTACCGGTGTGGTTCTGAATACCCTGATTTCATAATCCACATTACTCATAAGGTTCGCGGATAAATATTCTATTGCTTTACCGGTTCTTACAAGGTCAAAATACCTGTGACCCTCAAATGCAAGTTCCATGCGTCTTTCGTGGAGAATACGATCGATATTAAGATCATCAGCTGAAACAGGTGCCATATCTACCCTTGCCCTTACCTGATTGATGTAATTTGCTGCCTCCTGTTTTTGTCCGGTGACCATGAGTGCTTCAGCATACATGAGCAGGGCATCTGCATATCTTGTAATCATGTAGTTATAGTCAGTTCCAACCTGGTCATACTTTGATATTCCTTCAAGAGGAGGCATTAATTTAAGAGGGAAAGGCTGATGTAGTCCGTTTAGAGGAGTCCAGGCTGAATCGGCTGATACAGCATATCTGATCCACTCTTCATTTGCATAAAAGGTGTCCATACAATCCTTGGTAATTGTATAAGAGCCATTGGGTGTGGCGAGGTCATATATAGAATAACCCGTGGTGGTAGTCATATTCCTGAAATAGTAACTCGGACTGCCTGCATCAACACTATTGCCAACTTCAAATATTGACTCAGCATTATGTTTATTTGAGGGCAGCCAGATTTGTGAGAAATCATCAAGAAGAGCATAATTGCCTGCTGCCTTATCAACGATTAATTTTTTAAGTGTTTCAGCAGCCTTTGCATGATTATTCATTGTTAAATATACTTTACCCAGGATTGTCAGAGCAGCACCTTTTGTTGCCCTCCCTTCTTCACCAGATATGGCAGCATCTCCCTTTTTATAACAGTTGGCAAATGCAAATTCAAGATCAGGGATTACAACCTGTGTTAAAATATCATTTACCTTTGTGCGGCCCATTCCAAAAGCTGTACCGGGATCATCAAAACGGTCTGAAACCATTGGTACATCGCCATAAAGTCTTACAAGATAGAAATAAGCTAATGCACGCATAAATGATGCTTCTCCTCTCAATGCATTTATTTCAGTTTCATCGCCGGGTTTTACCTCAAAAGCATCAATTATTGCAATAATGTTGTTTGCATTGACAATTATTTTGTAAAAATTATTCCAGAAGGCAGAATTGGAATGTGTGTTGTTTTTTTCAAATGTATGATACACTGTAATGCTAAATGCTCTCGTTCCGTCATCACTCATCTGACCAAGTACATGGGGCAGTTGATTATATGCAAATAAAGATTGTAACGGTTGATAAGCTGCAACCACGCCGGTTTTAATGTCAGCAGTAGTTTGAAAAAATGTACCGGGGGATAAAGTATCTTCGGGTAATTTATCAAGGAATGATTCAGAGCAGCCCCCAAATACTATTAAATATATAATAATTGAAAATATCTTTTTCATATTCGTAGATTTTAAATTATTAGGTTATAATGACACATTTATTCCAAAGGTAATCATCCTGGTAAGAGGATATGCCCCGGCATCAACCGCCTGGGACAAAGCAGAACTACCTGCGGAGTTTACTTCCGGATTATATCCCGGATATTTAGTAATAAAGGCTGCATTTTGAATGCTTGTATAAACTCTTAGCCTGTTTACATCCCACCTCTGTGTAATACTTCTTGGCACAGTATATCCGAATGAAATATTTTGAATGTTTATATAAGTTCTGTCCCAAAGTAACGAGCCTGCAGTTGGCGTGCCATCCCAGCTTTTTCGTGTAGGGGCCGAGTATTTGGCATCAGTCCTGTCAGGGCGCCAGTAATTATTATAATAGTCGTAAGTGACATTTGTCGTGCCATTGGCTCTTGAGTTCACTCCTGTCAATTGAGTGTTAAGCATCTTGCCCCCCTGAACACCTGTAATCTGAACCGACAAGTCAAATCCTTTGAATGACATATTATTTGTCATACCCCAGATAAAATCATGATTTGGATTTCCGATAATAGTCTGGTCAGATCCGTCAAGGATGCCATCACCATTTACATCAGCCAGCTTAGCTGTTCCGGGACATGAACGCCACATCCAGTTTGGATTGGAAGCATTCCAGATTGGATTTGTTTTAATATCTTCCCAGTCTTTGAAAATGCCAATTTGAGCATACCCGTATAATAAGGCAAGTGGTTTATCTTCAGTGGTATAAGAACTTGTACTAATCAATGGCCTTTTATCTTTTCCGGTATCAAGTACCCGGTTTCTGTAATAAGATAAATTAAAGTTGGTTGACCATTTAAAATTTCCGGTGAAATTACGCGTTTTTACCATATACTCCCAACCCCGGTTTCTCATCGATCCGATATTTACCATATAAGAGCTGAACCCGGTAACTCTGGGTAGTGGCATACTGAATAACATATCTTCAGTAAGTTTATTAAAGTAGTCAACTGTTAGTGAAATTCTGCTGTCAAATAATTCTATATCAGTTCCGAAACCAATATCAGTAGTGGTTTCCCAGCCAAGACCTGAGTTGGCAACTCTGCCATCCTGATATCCGGCTGAGGAAGTTGAACCTTTACCAAGAACATAAGTAACAGAGCTAAGTGTAGGTAACGCATTGTAATTACCAATTCCTGAGTTGCCGATTACACCCCAACCTCCTCTTATTTTCAGATCGTTAATATAACCGAGCAGTGGTTCAAAAAATGATTCATCGGAGATTCTCCATGCAGCTGATACTGACGGGAAAGTTCCCCATTTCTTGTCAGCTCCGAATTTAGATGATGCATCACGGCGTATACTGGCGGTTATATAGTATTTTTCTGCATAGTTATATAATATTCTTGCCAGAGTTCCGATTTCACTTTCACTTGACCGGTTTGTCCTGGCATCATTTTGGGTGTTCCGGATTGTCAGGGCCTGGTTTAAAGTTGGAATATAATCAGAAGGATAATCATACTTATCTATATATGAACTTCTGTATGAAGCCTCCTGAGCAGTATACCCTAACAGTGCATTAACCGAATGGTTGCCAAAATTCTTTGTATATTTTAACATGTTTTGCATATTCCAGAAAAAACGTGAACTCTGTTGGTTTATGCCTCTCGACCGGGTAGTTGAAATTATGTTAGTTGTCGGGTATGTGGAGGGTAGGAAGTAGTTTCGGTCCCAGTATCTGAATTCACTGTGTAATTCAGATCTGAAAGTCAATCCTTCTATTATGTCTACCTCCCCGAAGATGGTTCCTAAGTTTTTGAGAGTTCTTCTTTTATCTTTTGCCTGGACTCTTTCTAAAGGATTGACATGGTCTGCCAGGTTCCATTGTGTCCAGTCCTCACCGGGAGGCAGAACAGCAGACCTCCCGCCCAGGAATGCCGGGTCCCCGTTTTCGTCGTAAGCAGGTCTTATCGGTGCGATCCTTATCAGATCATAAAAGTGTGATTCTACCGACATAAGTCCAAGATTCTCCAGGGAAGGAGCTAATAATAATCCGGTTCTCATCCAGTCGGTAATTTTAAGTTCTATATTTGACCTAAAAGAAAAACGTTCATAACCTGCATCAGACAAAATACCCTCCTGGTCGAAATAGCCCCCCGATATCATATAGGTCACCGCTTCACTTCCTCCGCTTGTAGATAGCTGTAGGTCATGTACCTGGCCTTTTTGTGTAGCAATTTTCTGCCAGTCGGTATCATAAGGTTGGGCTTTGGTTTCCGGTGTAACAACTTCCCAGCGCTCATATAGGGAACCGGGACTGCTCATGGCATCTCTCATACTTGAAAAATTTCTCCAGTTGTAGATTCTGGTTTCATCAGAATCACTCCAATCCCACAATGGAGCATTCGGATTGTCTGTCCCCCTGTTAGGGTCCTCAACAACATAAGCCTGCGCACGGGCATCATCCATAAACTGTAAAAAATCTTCACGATTCAGAACATCAACGGCGTTGATCATACTTTCCACTCCGCTATTGATGTTTATGTTAATTGTGGGTTTGCCTATCTGGCCTTTTTTTGTGGTGATGAGAATTACACCATTTGCTGCTTTTGATCCGTAGATTGCACTGGATGATGCGTCTTTCAGTACTTCTATGGAT
>JAQVWB010000185.1 GCA_028698695.1 Syntrophomonadaceae bacterium
CCAACGCTAAAAATTCGGTTAAGCTAAGATCCTCGCAGCATTCACCCTCAAAACCCCTATTTCCAAAGTAACAGGCCAGCTCATGCAGTAATTGCAAAATTAAAGATATGTTTTTATTCATAATTACCTCCTTAAAAAGAAAGGTTGACGCAAGCAACTAAATTATAATTAAAAATGGTTGCTCCCGTCAACCCATAATTACAGTATTTTACTGTCATTTTTTTATCAGGCGAAACAATCTGTTTTTTCGACAAACAGTTTAACTGACTCATGTTTATGCGAATATTCCCATAATTGTCATCCTCAGAGCTTTAATAAGTGTTATTATAATGATAATTGACAATTATCAAAAAGGGAGGGATTGTCTGACAAAGTGTTAGAGAAAAATGGTTAGTTTTTAATTAGTCCCTTAATGTAGCCTGCTGACGCCTGGTTTTTGCCCCGGCAATGCTTTTATATGACCATTTTTTTTTGGTAAATACCTATATCTTTATTAATGCCATCTTCAAAAGGTTAGTAAACTGAACGGATTAGCACTGCTGTGGAGCGACTGATTTTAAGCAGACCAGGGTAATAAACTGTTTTGAATTGAACAACGACAAAGGAGTGTTTAAACCGATGAAAGAAAGAATCTGGCAAAAACATTATGACCCGCAAGTACCAATTTCATTTACATATCCAAACATCCCCTTAAAAGAATTGTTCCGCAGAAATGTTATGGACTATCCTGACAAACCCTATGTAATCATCAACGATATACAACTGAGTTACAGTACGGTGAATATGATGGTTAACGGGCTGGCTAATTATTTGCTCAGCACAGGAGTAAAAAAAGGCGACCGGGTAGCTCTTATGATGCCTAATATTCCGCAATATGTAGTTGGTTTTCATGCCTGCCTGGCTATTGGAGCCATTCTGGTACCAACCAACTTTCAGTATACGCGCCATGAACTACAACATACTTTCAGGGATAGCACTCCCAAGGTGGCTATTGTTCTGGCAGCTTTTTCCGGTAATGTTATCGATTTGCATGAGTCGGGCGATTATAAGTTTGAAAAGATACTGACGGTACAATTACAAAATATGCCCATGGAGGTTAAATCCTGTTCAGCTGCAATGGATTTTACGGAAGCCATTCAGAGCCTTGGAGATTTTTCGGAACCGGATGCAGAAGTCCTGCCTGAGGATTTGGCTATTTTGCAATATACGGGAGGAACTACCGGCGTATCCAAGGGTTGTTGTTTGAGCAACGCCAATGTATTGGCCATGGCACTGCAGACTACTACGGCCATTTCCGCGAACTGCCCACTTAATGATATTAAAACCTTGGCTGCCATACCGCTGTATCATATTTACGGAGAAAATACCAATCTTAATGTATGCCTGATTTCAGGCGGTTCAATGATACTGGTACCTGACCCCACCAATCCTTTGAATATTCTGGAAGCTGTCAAAAAACATAAGCCAACTGTATGGGCGAGTGTTCCGGCCATGATAATCGGAATAAATAATCATCCGGAAACCCCCAACTATGATATTGGTTCCATTAAAGTAATAATTGGCGGTTCTTCCCCCATTGCCGTAGAGGCAATTAGAAAGTTTGAGGAACTGTCCGGCGGAATCATTATCGAAGGTTATGGTTTATCAGAATCGTCCAATGTTTTAACTGTAAATACCTTAAATAAAAGAAAAATTGGTACGGTTGGAATACCTATGCCGGATGTAGATATCCGGCTGGTTGATCTGGAAACTGGTACTAAAGATATGCCTTTGGGCGAACCAGGTGAACTGATCGCCAAAGCTCCGCAAATAATGTCAGGCTATTGGCAAAACCAGGAGGAAACTGATAATGCCATCCGGGACGGTTGGTTATATACCGGCGATATTGCCACCATGGATGAGGACGGTTTTGTAACCATCGTGGATCGGAAAAAAGATATGATCATCTGCTCGGGCTTTAACGTTTATCCGCGTGATATCGATGAAGTTTTATATACTCATCCTAAAGTTTTGGAAACCTGCTGCATTGGCGTTCCAGATGAAAAACGGGGTGAATCACCCAAAGCCTATGTAGTATTAAAACCGGGTGAAACTGGCACGGCTGAAGAGTTTATTGCTTTTTGTAAAGAAAAGCTAACCGGTTACAAAATCCCCAAGTATATAGAATTTATTAATGAATTACCGCGTACACAGGTAGGCAAACCGGACAGAAAAGCTTTAAAAGAGTTGGACAGTAAAAAGGCTGGCCGGTAAAAGGTTTTTAAAGGGAAAGCATAGTTTTTTTTGCTATGCTTTCCCAAAAAAACTGTTACTGTTAACCGGCATAAAATGACCGGTACCAAAGGCAACCAGTTTTTCATGCTGGTCATATAAGTGCGATTGAGCAATGTATAGTTTTCGGGACCTGAAAATAACCTCGCCTTCCGAACGTATAATTCCTTCCCGTACCGGACGCAGCAAGTTTATCTGGAACGAAGTCGTATAGACTGATTGATCAGTTAATAATGACTGAACGGCAAAATACGCAGCATCATCCAACATACGAAAATAGGCTGAACCATGCATGGAACCCCCGGAATGACAATAACGCGGCAAAACCAATGTAGATAATACTGCCTGGCCCTCGCTGATAGTTATAGAGGTGTTCTCAAATAAATCGTTATTATAGGGAGCCCCTTTATATATCTCCTCCAGTTTTCTGTAGTATTCCTGCATAATATCCTTTAGCACTCCTTTGCGCTTATATTCTTATAATTCATTTCCCGCTAACAACTCATATTCCTGCCATAAATTATTATTGCCTTTTGCCCGGTTTGCATTTTGTCACCCTTTTTATCGCTTCAGAATAATTAAAAGTAAAACTCAATAGTAAGAAAGAGGGACAGAAATGAGTATCATCTATTCAACCGGTCCAGTTGAAAATGCAGCCGCCAATGCTTCGGTCAGTGCCTGGATTAAAGTTTTAAATAATCATACTACACAACAGGTAAAGGTAGAGATAACCCTTTACAGTCTTAATGGAGCCAAAAAGCCACTGGCAGATACTTCTTTTACGGTAAGCCCGCTGTCTTCTGAATATGATGTTTTGGATGTTACCGATGTGCTTCAATATGAAGTGGAAATACGTCTGGATCATGAAGAAGCCGTACAGGTTTCGGTATGGGGAAAAGATGCCAATGCCAATCTGGTAGCAGCCCACCGTTTTATCACAGCTGAATTGCAATCTGTTACCTCTGCGGCAAATATTCGCTCCAAAACCAGGACGCCAGCCTCACATAAATCCCAAAAGCGACGCCGTACTTAATAAGGATACGGTTTTAGCATTTGGCAATTAGCCATGTATTTATAATATTTGTTTTTGGGTAATTTATCCTCGTACAGTCTGATATATGATGATATGATTAAGTTGTCTCTTAAATAGTTCTGGATTCTCATTTGTTATATATCACTTATGAGAATTTATTAAGGTTAATTATTCATCTCAAAATTCGACAATTTCTTTTATATTAAAGCAGTACAATGATATGTATGGTGACGATATATGCTGCTATCACTTTTGGCTGCCGTCATATATCATTGAAAGGGATCATTTTCTATGCCCTCCAGTCAGGATAATCATTTAAATGACAACTTTACTCTTGCCATTTCTCTGGCTAAACGTTTAGTGCCGGTTATTATCGCATGTCTTTTGATCAGTGTTCCCTTTTCACGTATTTTATGGGTCAATTATCTGCCTGCCAGTCATACACTGATTGAGTTGATTTGTGTATTTATTGCTCTGCTTTCCTTCATTATTGTTTGGAATACCTATAATTATAATCCGCTTCATTTGCGCGTTATAGGATTCGGTTTTCTATTCGTTGCAATTTTTGATGTTTTACATATGTTTTCATTTAGTGATATGGCGATAATTACTAATGGCTTTTCTGATCTAACTATACTTTATTGGATTATAGGAAGACTAACTGAAGCGATAGTTCTGTTTTTAGCTATTAATAATTTATTTAAGCTTAATATTCCCCGCTACACCTCTTTATTAAATGTGATAGTCATTGCTACTTTTGTTGCTTATATAGTTTTCCGATTTCCCCAAATCGTGCCAGTTTGATTACAGAAAATGGGGTCACTTCATTCAAGATTATTATGGAATACATTATCATATTTAT
>JAQVWB010000186.1 GCA_028698695.1 Syntrophomonadaceae bacterium
CATCAACAGTTGATACCTTTACAATTACTTTCCCTGGTGCATAAGTAAGACATGTCAATTTTTGACATAACTTAATAAAAGGTTAGTGTTATGGCGGACAATGTACCTACAGTTATTAGAGGATATGGAGACATCAGTAAGGCCAAAAGCCTTGTTGGCTTTGCTAAACAGGGTATGGAAGTACTGAAGAATCTTATGTCCTTTAATAACTTAGATACTTATAATATGGTTAAAAGGTTTGATGACGGTACTGTTGTCTACTTTTCTTCTTGCTTTGGTATTAACAAAGTTGATATTGTTTGTCCTATTGTGCAACCAGTAGTTTCTACTACTGAAGTTATTGAAGAAGTAATAAGTAGACAAGAATCAGATATAGTAGAGATGGGGGATTACTATATCTATTATATTGAAGATTCAGTTTTAAAGGTAGCTAATTGTACTTATGCAGCTAATATTGAAGTTATTGGCACAAAAACTGGAATAGAAATGAATTACTTAAATCCCAGTTCTGCGCCAATTACTTTTTACTGTAAACGATTCACTCACAATGTCCCATCCAATGGAGTGACGACAGCGCGCGATTTATATTTCATTGCCACCTCACTGTATATTAATCCTAATCCCTCTGTTGGGTGGGTAAATTTTGCGGCAGATAACCCGGCATTTCCATTGGTTATAAATAACTCGAATACAAAAATACCAATGACGACGCAGGTATTGGCTGACTTAAACTCCGTTAACAGGTTGGTTAATACGACTCACGCGTACTCGGGAGAAACCGGCGGGGATAATTGGAGGATAATGGGCGATGGTGAAACAGGAGATTGTGAGGACTTCGCCCTTACGAAAGCAAAACTGCTCCTAGATAAGGGTTATCCTGCTTCGGCCTTGCATCTTGAAACTGCGTTTATCACAGATTCGTTAACTCCGAACGTAGGCCACGTATGGTTGGTAGCACAGACTACTAGTGGAGATTATGCGTTGGATTTAAACAGTAATGAGGTGATAATAAATTCTTCGTTAAAGTTTGGCGATAAAGAGTTCTTCGGTCGTCGTCGGCAGATCGGTTCTAATTGGGCGTTTATTTCCCCGTTCGGGTGGTTTTTGAACTCTGCAAACCAAGTGTCTCCTTATGCCTGCTGGTACATACTTGATCCGCTTTTGAATATACTCTACATAATTGATCCAGTATATCTCTTTAATGAATTATTTGCTATGGTGTCTAATGTTGGTGATGAAAGCGCAATATCGTCTCCATCTATTAATTTTTCATCCGATAACAACAGTATTTATGTAGCCAGTGACGGTTATATAAAGACTTTCAGACTTGATGAAAATAAATTAACACTTGTTAATACACAAGTATGTACGGCCAAAGGATTTGTAGGAAGGGACGGGCAAATCGTTGAGGGCGTTGGGCTTTATGGAAGACAAGACCCTTCTAACTATGATGATGTGGAACTGACCCCGACAGATGGGATATACCACATCTCCTATATTGCGTCTTCCAGACAGGGAGATTTCAAGTGCCTGTATGCCTGTGAGGTTGTGTCCGAAAATGGGTACTATTCATATAATTATAAATATCTTACGGGAACTTTTTCTCATGTTGACTCAACGTTCTTAATCGAGTGGGACGACTTAGATAATCCGAACGAAAATTATCATCATGAAAAATCGGTTGGAACAACATCTGACCCCGTAATAAATAAGTATAAATATCACTACAATGCTTTTATGGGAAAAACACTTGGGGATACATCTTTGTATCTACAGATGGAATTATTAGATCCTTTGCTGAGACCTTATGGCTATCAATATCCACTGTCTTCTCAAAGTGCTGATTATCACATTTTTACTGAAACTATACCTTTTTACACGTATGATCCGATTCCTGTCTATTATGATCCACGCAAACCATTTACATGGAATCATATTGAAATAGGAGAAGATTTAATATTCCGAGGAGTTTTATTGAATCGAACCTACAATGTTGGCGATAATCTTAGGCGGATGTATAAAAACGGAGCGTCTTGCTTGGGGACAATTGCGGTAGCCATTGGTGTGGCTGAGGAAAATATTCTTGGATTGGTGTACATTCCGAGTACAGACAGGCTGAATAACAAATAGCGAGGTTGGATCGTGGCAGAAAATAGATATTGGGTTGGCGCTCTTACCGGGAATGATGTTTTTACCGATACAAGTCACTGGTCTTTAACAAGTGGCGGATCGAGTGGGGCGTCTTATCCGGGCTCCGGCGATACGGCAATTTTCGATGAAAACTCTTTCCCGACAGAAGATTCGGGTTGGATAAAATTTCAGAGTTACCACGATTGTCGTTTTGACATGACCGGATTAACTTATGCAGACCTGATGTTTTCAATCGAACCCGGTGGGACATTGTCACTTCAGGAGAATTTAAGCGGCTTAGAATCTTTAAGCGTCGCATATGGAACGCTTGTAACAAATAATTACGACATAGATATATCCGCTACTTTTTCTTTAAGCGGCGGAACTGCGGCGTTTGGTTCGTCAACCGTAACTATAGGAGAAAACGGTCCTGCGTACGGCATATCGTTTGAATGTGATAGTCCTTGCGATGTTACCGGTTCAGGTGCTCAGATAGAAATTATTGCCACCGGTGCGGTGCAAATTGATAACAATTATGGCTTAGACTACGAGGAATATGAAGGGAAGCCATATTTTCCAATACCGATTTATATCACTATTCCATCGGGTGGAGGGCAGGTAGATGTCAGGGGTTTGTTTAGTGATGAATCAGGATCTGTAGTTGGGGGTTCGTTTGAAACGCTTTCCATTACCGGAGATGGTACGGTATTATTTGATGGAAATGGCGGCGAAACCGATCCTGGAATTTATGCAGCAATATCGGATTTAATTTTCAACGGAAATACTGTCGGAGGTCTCGCGTTAAAGGGAGGACAATACGGGGCAACCGATTTTAGCCCCTGGATTATAAGTAAATCTACGGGAACCGTCACCGCCGTTAATTGCACTATCGAAAAAAGCGCAGCCTCTGGCGGGGCAACTTTTAATGCTCTAACCTCAACCGGCAACGTCGATGGCGGCGGAAATACTGGATGGAATTTTGAAGCGATAAATAGTAATGATTTTGCTGTAATCTTACCTATGCCTACACTTGTGTCGCAAATAAGTCAGCAGGGGTTTCATATGACTTTGCCGATGTTACAACTTGAAAGTTCTATACTAGGTTCTATGCAGGTAGTAGCAGAATTACCAGTGTTTACTATAGCAACTGTTATTAATCCCCATGTTAATAATTATAATATACAGTTACCAGTGCTATCGGCAGATGCTTCAATAAGACCTTTCGGTATCGTAGTAGATGGAAGTTTACCAAGACTATCTGCAACGAGTTTATTCGGGAGCAAAGTAGAGTCAACCTTACCAAGTTTAACTGGTGCAGGCACTATAATAACTGGTTCAACTATAGATGTTGATATAGATTTGCCAAGACTAAGCGCTATTGTAGAAAGTCAATTTAAAAACAAGGTTGATGTAAACGTAAGATTTCCAAAATTAACTTGCGCTAGCACACTTTTTGATATTCCAGTAATTATAATCGCAGGTACTTTACCCGCCCTTACAGGTAGAGTAGGTATTCTAAATGAGCGTGATTTAACTGGTGTTTGTTTAAACACAGAAATAAATGCTATCTCATTATATACTGGATGGGATATTAATAGCATGTGTGAGTTCAACGGCGAAATACTGTGTGCAAGTGAAGATGGTATATTTATTAACAGTGGAGATACGGATGATGGAGTTGATATAGATGCCTACTTTACACTGTTTTCTTCAGACTTAGGAATAAACAGAGTAAAGAGAATAAGAAAGATTTATATCACTGGCTACTTAACTGGGTTTCTTAAAGTGACGTCAATTTTTGACACGTCTGAGAAAACAACTTACACTGTTGCGTGCCCTGCCTCTCTTGCGGAAACGCAGGTAATTATTGGAACTAACTATGATGAACAAGGTAGTTTGGTTGGATTAAAGATAAGCAATGTTGATGGATCTGATTTTGATATTGATACTATCACAATGCTACTAACTGTCTTATCTTTACATCCTAAGGCATATGGACAAATCATTAGGGGTAAGTTTACTTTACCCTC
>JAQVWB010000187.1 GCA_028698695.1 Syntrophomonadaceae bacterium
AACAGGGTCAGGCCAGACCACAACAGGGTCAGGCCAGACCACAACAGGGTCAGGCCAGACCACAACAGGGTCAGGCCAGACCACAACAGGGTCAGGCCAGACCACAACAGGGTCAGGCCAGACCACAGCAGGGTCAGGCCAGACCACAACAGGGTCAGGCCAGACCACAGCAGGGTCAGGGAAAAGTAAAACCAATGCCGACTCAGAGAGACTATAGCAGACCGGGAAAAAAGAGTAAACATAAGCGTCGTAAAGAAGAAACCATATTGGAGACTCCAAGCTTTATTAAAGTGCAGGATTTTATTTCTGTCCGGGATCTGGCAGATAAATTAAATAAAACTCCGGCCGAAATTGTCAAGAAGTTAATGGAACTAGGCACTATGGCTACTATTAATCAGGAAGTTGATTTTGAAACCTGTGAGATCATATGCAGTCTTTTTGAAGTAAAAGTTGAACACGAGTTGTCTGAGGAGCAAAAGATACTTGAAGAAATAGTAGATGATGAAAGCAGTATGAAGTTAAGACCTCCGGTAGTAACCGTTATGGGCCATGTTGATCATGGAAAGACTTCTCTGTTGGACCGTATTCGTCAGGCTGATGTAGTTTCGGGTGAAGCAGGAGGAATAACTCAGCATATAGGAGCCTATCAGGTCAAAGTAAACAATAACCGTATTACTTTTATTGATACACCAGGACACGAAGCTTTCACTGCTATGCGTGCCCGGGGAGCTAATCTTACTGATATTGTTATATTGGTAGTTGCTGCAGATGATGGAGTTATGCCTCAAACAGTTGAAGCTATTAATCACATCAGAGCAGCTAAAGTACCGTTTCTGGTAGCAGTTAATAAAATTGACAAGCCAGACGCAAATCCGGATAAAGTTATGCAACAACTGACTGAACATCAAATAGTTCCGGAGGAATGGGGCGGTGAAACTATATTTGTACCGGTTTCCGCCAAAACCGGACAGGGAATTGAGCCCTTGTTGGATATGGTTTTACTGGTTGCCGAAGTTAATGAAATTAAAGCCAATCCGGATCGTGATGCTGAAGGCGTTGTTATAGAAGGTGAATTGGACAAAGGCCGTGGTGCAGTTGCTACTATTCTAGTTCAAAAGGGAACCCTTAAAGTGGGAGACTGTATTATCTGTGGTTATAACTGGTGTAAAGTCAGAGCTATGACTGACCATAGAGGTAGAAGGGTAGAGGAAGCATTTCCTTCCATGCCGGTTGAAATTATGGGTTGGTCGGATGTTCCTGAAGCAGGCGAGCGAGTGCAGGTTTGTGAAGAAAAAATAGCCAAAGAGTTGAGCAACCTACGTATTGCCGAACGTAAACTTGAGGAACAAAAGCAAAGCAGCCGGGTTTCATTGGATGATTTCTTTAATCATATCCAAACTACGGATATAAAAGACTTAAACCTGATAATAAAAGGTGATGTACAGGGTTCAATTGAGGCATTAACTCAATCTCTGTTAAGATTAAGTACTGATGAAGTAAAAGTACATGTTATACATGCTGCAGCAGGGGCAATTAGCGAAACTGATGTTATGCTGGCTTCTGCCTCTAATGCAATTATAATTGGATTTAATGTTCGTCCGGATAGTAAGGCACGTAAATATGCTGAAGACGAAAAAATTGATGTTCGTCTTTACCGGGTGATATATGAAGCTATCGAAGATGTTAAAAAAGCAATGACTGGTTTGCTGGATCCGGAATATAAAGAAAAATATCTGGGCAGAGCTGAGGTAAGAGCACTATTTAAAGTGCCAAATGCCGGAGTGGTTGCCGGGTCATATGTTATTGAAGGCAAGATTCAACGTAATTCCGAAGTGCGTGTGTTAAGAGATGGGGTTATCATCTACGAAGGTAAATTATCTTCACTGAGACGGTTTAAAGATGATGCCAAAGAAGTACTGGAAAATTACGAATGTGGAATAGGGATTAAGGATTTTAATGATATTAAAGAAGGGGACATAATCGAGGCTTATGTACTCGAAGAAGTACCTCGGGAGCTATAATGAGTGACCATGATGGAGGTATGAAATGGGTAAACGTAGAGCAGAACGTATGTCAGTTGAAATCAGGCGGGTTATTTCTCGAATTATTCAGGAGGATATAAAAGATCCACGTATTGATTTTAGTACAGTTTCAGTCAGCCGTGTAGATGTAGCTAATGATATCAGTCATTGCAGAGTTAACTTTAGTATTTTGGGTGATGAGGCTAAACAGGAAGAAACTATGCAGGCATTACAAAAGGCACGTGGATTCATTCGTTCAGAAGTCGCGCGCGAGATTCAAATTAAACATGCGCCTGAATTGGAATTTCGTCTGGATAAGTCTATAGAGCATGGGGTAAAAATATCTGCTCTCCTTAATGAAATAAAGGGGAGTGACCCAAAATCGGAGTAAATAATAGTATTGAAGAAATTACAGCATTAATAAAGGAACAGGATAATTTTCTGTTGGTTGGGCACATAATTCCGGATGGAGACTGTGTCGGCTCTTTGCTGGGTATGTATTGGGGCTTAAGATATCTGAATAAACAGGTAGCTATTGCCTTGCAGGATAAAGTTCCTTCTCTGTATGATTTTTTATCCGGTATAAATATAATTCAACCATCAGAAACAAATCAATCAACTTCAGTAATTATATTTCTGGACTGTTCGGATAAATACCGCGCGGGTGATGAATTTGCGGAACAAATAACTGCGAGTCAGCTAACCGTAAATATAGACCATCACCCTTCCAATGATTTATTCGCAGATTATAATTATGTGGATGCTGCCTGTGTAGCTACGGCTGAATTAGTTTATCGTATTTTAATGGCATTGGATATAAAAATCACTTTTGATATGGCTGAAGCCATTTACACTGGAATTGTAATGGATTCCGGCAATTTTCTATATAACAATACCTCACCACGAACTATGCGTATAGTTGCAGATTTGCTGGAGTGTGGTGTAGATATTGAGAAAATTAGAACCAATCTATTTGAGTCCAAACCAAGAGCCGAAGTGTTGTTGCTCAGGGAAGGCCTGAAAAACTTGGAATTTGATTCAACGGGAAGACTGGCATGGATGACTTTGTCATTGCAGGAAGTTGAGGCAGCAGGTGCAACCGCTATTCACCCGGAAGGAATAATAAATTATACCCGCTCCATAAAAGGGGTCGAAATCGGCATGTTATTTCGTGAGACCAGTCCGGGCATGGTCAAGGTTGGATTTCGTTCCAAAGGAAGTGTGGACGTAGCGGATTTGGCTATCAAGCTCGGAGGAGGCGGTCATCAACAGGCAGCCGGGGCTCATGTTAAAGGAAGTCTGCAAGCAGTAAAAGAGCAAGTACTTGGATTAGCTAAGGATGTGTTGGATTAATTGAATGGCTTCCTTAACATTTATAAAACTCAGGGGCAGACCTCTTTTGATGTAATCCGTCAACTGAAAAGATATGTTAACCGGAAGACGCGGTTGGGTCATTTAGGAACCCTTGATCCAATGGCAACCGGTGTTTTACCGGTAGCAGTTGGCCAGGCTACCCGAATAATACCTTATCTGGATGACGGTGTTAAGGAATATGTGACTACTATGACAACCGGAGCTGAATCAGATACGCAGGACGCATGGGGACAGCTGGTTTTTACCGGTAAACATAAGGTTGACATAAACCAGTTGCAGGACCTGGTTAAACAATTTACCGGTACCATCAGGCAAATACCGCCAATGTATTCAGCAGTTCACCATGAGGGTAAGAGACTTTATGAATTAGCCCGTCAGGGTATTGTGGTAGAAAGAACCGAGCGTGAAATAGAAATTCATGATTTAAGAATTCTGGAGGTTATACCCGGGGAACATGATTACAAAATTCGCCTGCAGGTTACTTGCTCAAAGGGTACCTATATCCGTACATTATTGCATGATATTGGCCAAAAACTAGGTACAGGTGCATATATGTCAGCTTTGGAAAGAATCAGAGCAGGAAATTTTCATGTTCGGGATTCTTTTAAAATTGAAGAATTGAATGACCGGTTTTCTTTGATGGACAAGCTGTTGCCTTTAGATTATCCCCTGACTTTTCTGCCGGGGATCGTAATTGATTCTCCCGAGTCATTGCATCGTTTGCGTCATGGTAATC
>JAQVWB010000188.1 GCA_028698695.1 Syntrophomonadaceae bacterium
TAAATTTCTTCTTTTCAGCAACTCCCCCACCGCAATCATTTCCTGCCACAGGCAGGTCAGAAACGGTTTTACCTGACCGCTATAATCATTTAATATTGCTCCGGGAAATGAACAGTAATAACAGCGGCTGGGGCAAAAGGGAATGCCAATATATACACTTATTAATCTCGCCGCACTATCTCCCGATAATAAAAAAGTTCTGTTATTACCAGCTACTTCACACATTAAAGCCGCTTTTTCACTGCTTACTTTATAGTCTTGATTCAATCGGTCAAGTATTTCCCGGTTATTTAACCCCTGATCATAAAGCTGATGTATTAGCTTTACCGGCCTGACACCGGTAAGAATACCGTAAGCACTCGGCCTTTTTCCATTATAGGCACTAAGCAAATCAAAAACCAGCCGCCGTGTGTTGCGATTAATGTTCTTGCGATTTTCAATCCGGTCGTCGCTTAATTCATGATAACGATAAATCTTCACTAACTTATTTGTATCTTTTATACAGCCGATTATTTTTAGACAGTTGTTATCGTAAAAATGATGAACACTGATATTTAAATCCGGGTCTTCAATTGCATGCACCTGTATTTCTGCCAATGGAAAAGTCATTCGTATTAATTCATGGACATATTCATATATAGATTCCGGTTTAAAATCAGCAGCTATTAACAATTTACTCCTCCGTACAGCGTGTATAAGTACCCAGACATATTATATCCAGACAATGCTCTGATAATTGCTTTATTATAGACGGCCATTCATTTACCTGATCAGCATTATCTGCTTCTACATAAAAACGATAATTGCCAGGAGTATCCCGTACAATTTTAGATTCAATCTTACTCAGATTCAGATTACGGGCAGCAAATACTCCCAAAGCATAGTATAAAGCACCCGGGCGATCTTTTAGCGTAAATATTATGCTGCATTTATCCCCTGATAAATCCGCCGGTTCTCCTTTAGCTACCTCAATAAATCTGGTGTAATTATTGTCTATCTGAATATCACTGGCAATTATATGCAGACCATACAGCCTCGATGCTTCCTGATGTCCAATAGCTGCAGCCCGACGACTCTCATTTTTTACTATTTGGGCAGCCCGGGCTGTACTGTCAGTAATCTCAATTCTGACCCCGGGCAGGTTATTTTTTATAAATTGATCACACTGCAATAAAGCTACCGGTTGCGATACTACCAATTCAATATCTTTTAGACTCAACTGCCGGGCAGTCATTAAATGTTGCTGAACAGCAATTATTATTTCGCCGCAAATATGAAACTTCCCTGCTGCCAAACCGTCAATGGTAAGGTTGATTAATCCGGCAGTACTGTTTTCCAATGGAATTAAAGCCCGTTTTACTTTATCCTGGTCAATTAAACCAAATAATTGTTCAATTGTCTCAGCTGCCTGCAAATCAACCTGATCTCCCCAGTACATTCTGGCGGCTGCTTCACTGAAAGTTCCCTGAGGCCCTAAGATTGCATAGCTCACGCTCTTATCCTCCTGCCTGTTGCTTGAGCAACCGTTTCAATTTCACGCATTAACTGGCTGAATCCCTTGGGAGTAAGTGATTGATCCCCATCAGATAATGCCTTTTCCGGATGAGGGTGTACCTCAACCATTATTCCATCTGCACCAGCTGCAATAGCCGCTTTGGACATCGGTGTCACCAAACTGCGAATACCTGTTCCATGACTGGGGTCAACCATTACCGGTAAATGACTTAATTCTTTTACGAGAGCTACTGCTGCCAGATCCAGTGTGTTTCTGGTCCAGGTCTCTGAAGTCCTTACCCCGCGTTCACATAGTATAACTTGTTCATTTCCGGCATCCAATATATATTCAGCAGCCAATAACCATTCTTCAATAGTGGCGGCCATACCGCGCTTTAAAATTACCGGGCGTTCGCACTTGCCCAATTTACGCAGCAAAGAAAAGTTATGCATATTGCGGGCTCCGATTTGAATAATATCAGCATATTCGCTAACCAGGGATATATCTTCACTGTCCATTACTTCAGTAATAACTGCCATATTCATTTCCTCGCCCACTTTGGCCAGTATTTTCAAACCTTTTTCCCCTAAGCCCTGGAAACTATACGGCGAAGTACGTGGTTTGAAAGCTCCTCCTCTTAACATGGACGCCCCTGCTCCCCTAACTTTGAAGGCTGTCTCTTTGAACAAATCCTCACTTTCAACCGCACAAGGACCGGCTACAATAGCCAGTTGCTCGGAACCAATAGCACATCCCTTAACTCTGATTATGGTATTAATCTTGTCACCTTTTTTTACCAGCATACGATTAGCCAGTTTATCTGCCAGGTTACTCATAATAAAACCTCCTCTAAAATAAAATAAACCTCACATCCCTATTTAAGGGACGAGAGGTCTTGAAAACTTCCCGCGGTACCACCCAAATTGGCCTTATGCCCACTCATTAAGAATACAGGACTCCTGCAAAACAAAAAACTCCTCACCCGTATGGGGCGAGAAGTCTTATACTCCCGCGGTACCACCCAAATTGCCATAATATTGGCCCGCTCGTCAAAGGATACAGGTTTATCCGATATCCCCTTCCTGGTAACGGTGGAAGTTTCCGCCTCGACCTACTTTCCAAAAAGGTTTCAGCCAGGTGCTCCGAAGTGAACTTCAATCCGCTTCCTTATAGAGATGCTTGCAGCCGGTGGCATCCCCTCTCTGAATAACTTCACGAACCTACTTTACTTCTTCACTGCATTTCTTTTTATAAATATGATTTATCATAACATACCAGGTTATGATTTGTAAAGTCTTTATTAGTAAGACCGAATTCAGATGGAGCTTTTACCCCAGTTGAATCCCGGCCGCACTTATCCAGGGACTTAGCCGCTCTTGACTCCCGCTTATTTATTATGGGAGTCTTACAGCGGGTTAGTCATCGGATAAAAAAGGATTATGCCTTCTCTCAAAACCAATAGTGGTAGCCGGACCATGACCCGGATAACATACGGTTTCATCATCATAGCAAAGCAATTTTTGTTTGATATTATCGATCAGTTGTTTATGTGAACCACCCGGAAAATCTGTTCTGCCAATGGAACCCTGGAATAAGGTGTCTCCGACAAAAATAATATCTCCGGTTTTCAGGCATACTCCTCCGGCACTGTGACCGGGGGTATGTATTACCTCCAGCTCGACTGTATTGCCAATTTTAATCAGGTCACCCTCTTTAATAAACTCATCGGCGGGAGGACTGGTTACTTTGCTTCCCATTAAAAAAGAAAAATTAGATACTGCGTTTACGAGCATTTTGGCATCTGCTTCATGAATAAGGATTTTGGCTCCAGTGGCTTCTTTAACACCACGATTTCCGCCAATATGATCAATATGGCCATGGGTATTGATAATATAGATTGCTTTTAATCCATCTTCCTCCAGAACCCTTATTATACCGCGGGCATTTCCTCCGGGATCAATAACTGCTACTTCTTTCGTTTCTTCACACCCAACAATATAACAATTGACTCCCATGGTGTTAATCTCTAAACCTTTAAGAATCACTAATTTCTCCTCCTCTTAGAATATTCTTTCTGTATCCAGCAAGATGGTACAGGGGCCATCATTATTTATGCCAACCAGCATATCACCACCAAATACACCAGTCCCAACCTTGATTCCCTTATCGCGTAGATAATTAATACAATAATTAAAAAGAGGTTCGGCAAGTTCCGGTAGCTCTGCCTCAGTGAAACTGGGACGTCTGCCTTTACGGGCATCACCATAAAGAGTAAATTGACTGATTAGCAAAATTTCGCCTTCCACATCCATTAATGAAAGGTTCATTTTATCCTGACTATCATTAAATATGCGCAGATGTATTATTTTGTCCATTAAATAGCGGGCATCTTCCTCAGAGTCACCCCGTTTAATACCCAGTAGCACAACCAGTCCGGTGGTAATTCTACCGGTTACCTTTCCGTTAATGCTTACCGTGCTGGCATTTGTCTTTTGTACTACAGCGCGAACTTTACTCCCCCCTGACTTCTCCCGGAAGTACCCGTCGAACTTCCAGTACATCTTTAACTTTACATACTCGTTGAATTACAGCATGCAATTGGGTAAGATCCCGAATTTCCAGTTTAAAATTCATT
>JAQVWB010000017.1 GCA_028698695.1 Syntrophomonadaceae bacterium
CCAGCAAAGCCAGATTTCTAACATACCCCACATGTCCGATACGAATAATCACATCATCCATTTGCTGCTGCCCTCCGGCCAGGATGATATTCATCTGTTCATACATATATTGCCTTAATCGATTTGCCCCTATGTTTTTAGGAATAATTACCGCTGTCACTGCAGTGGAGGCTGATTCATCCGCCGCTGCCAGCTCCAACCCCATGGCTTTTACTGAACTGCGAACCATTTCCCTGTAGTGACGATGTCTGAGCAGTATTTTTTCAAACCCTTCTTCCTGCATAATGTTAATAGCTTCTCTCAAACCAAAATACAGTGAAATAGGTGGTGTAAAATGAGTTTGCCCCTTTTCCAGATATTCAAGCCCCTGAGTTACATCCCAATAAAAACGGCAATTGGTGCTGCGCTGGTGAATAGCCAATGCCCGATCACTAAAGGCTAAAAAGCCTAAGCCCGGTGGTATCATAAAGGCTTTTTGTGATCCGCTTACTACTACATCCAATTTCCATTCATCCATTTTCAGCTCCAATGCAGCCAGGCTGCTGACAGCATCCACCATAAACAAGGCTGGATGATTGGCCGTCATCTCACGGATAGTCTTTATATCATTAAAAACTCCGGTTGAAGTTTCATTGTGTGTAATTAATATTGCTTTTATTTCTCCATTTTTATCCTCATCCAGGCGCCTTTTAATAGCTTGTGCATCCGCCGCCTGCCCCCAGGGGAAATCCATCTTATCTACCCGGGCACCAAACTTTTCAGCAATGGTGGCAAAACGATCTCCGAACGCCCCTATGGAAACGGCCAAAACCTTATCTCCCGGACTAATGAAGTTTACTACTGCTGCCTCCAACGCCCCGCTTCCGGATGAAGGATAAATCAATAAGTTTTGACTGGTTTGACAGACTTGTTTTATTCCTTCCGTAACCTCCAAAATTAGATCCCTGAATTCAGGTCCCCGATGATTAATCAGCGGTTTACTCATAGCACGAACTACTCTTTCCGGTATAGGAGTCGGACCTGGAAGCAACAAATATTGGTCCCCTGTCATTAACGAAACCCTCCTTGGCTTTTTTTAGCCTTAAATATTAAAACCCCCCGTCCCTGGTTAGGGACGAGAGGTTTCTCCCGCGTTGCCACCCTAGTTGATAGATATATATTACTATCCACTTTCCGGTTATAACGGAACCACCGGGACTGCTTATATAACAGCCTGCTCCAGGGTGGATTCACTGCCTCCCTACCTGATTCGCACCCCCACCAGGTCTCTTAATTAGGGTTCTGCAATTACTATTCCCCTTCATCAACTTTCGTGTTTTTTCAGATTAGCATTTATTATATTACAGTAATCACCTGCTGGCAAGTTTATTATCTTTAGATCATCTGCAGAAAATATTCCTGTATTTCCTTTTGTCGGGTCAGCTCCGGATGAAAAGCAGTAGCCAGCATATTATTTTCCCTTACCATAACTATTTTATCTTCGTAGCTGGCCAGCACCTGGGCATCTCCCCAGACTTTCTGTACATAGGGTGCTCGTATAAATACTGCCCGGGTTGTGCCGATGCCTTTGACTTCCAGATCAGTCTCAAAGCTATCTACCTGACGGCCGTAAGCATTTCGTTTAATTTCAATATTCATTAAGCCCAGTCTTATTTGGTTAGAGTCAACAATTTCTTTTGCCATTAGTATCATGCCGGCACAAGTTCCCCAGATCGGCATACCTTGTTCAGCCTGAAACTTGATTTCATCCAACAGGTTAAACTGCTTTAACAGCTTTCCCATCGTGGTGCTTTCGCCTCCGGGAATAATCAAAGCATCTATTTCCTGCAAATCCTGAGCTCGACGAACTTGAAGGCAGTTGGCTCCACAACTTTTAATCGCCTGTTCATGTTCGATAAAGGCTCCCTGCATAGCCAGCACCCCAACGGTAGTTTTACCAGCCACGCTCCTGCATCCTTTCCTCAGGTCTTATGGTGCTGATATCTATTCCTACCATCGGTTCCCCCAGGTCACGGGAAACCTCAGCCAATACCCGGGGATCATTATAATAGGTGGTAGCTGCGACTATAGACTGAGCTCTTTTAGCCGGATCACCGGATTTAAATATTCCTGAGCCGACAAAAATTCCATCACAACCCAGCTGCATCATCAAAGCTGCATCCGCAGGTGTAGCTATTCCCCCGGCAGCAAAGTTTACTACCGGCAACCTTTTCAGTTCTGCTACCTGCAAGACCAATTCATATGGGGCTTGCAGCTCTTTGGCGGCGGTCATAAGTTCATCTTTGGGCAGGTTGCTTATCCATCTTATTTCATCGTTTACCTGCCGAATATGGCGCACTGCTTCTACAACATTACCTGTACCCGGTTCGCCTTTGGTTCTTATCATTGCGGCTCCTTCACCTATACGCCGCAGGGCCTCCCCGAGATTACGGGCTCCGCATACAAAAGGCACGGTAAAATCATTTTTATTTACATGATATTTATCATCGGCTGGAGTCAGGACTTCACTTTCATCAATATAATCTATCCCCAATGATTGCAAAATTTGTGCTTCCACAAAATGACCAATCCTGCATTTGGCCATAACCGGGATAGTAACTGCCTCCATAATCTGCATAATTACGGTCGGGTCAGCCATACGGGCTATGCCGCCGGCAGCTCTGATATCAGCCGGAACTCTTTCCAGAGCCATTACTGCACATGCTCCGGCAGTTTCAGCAATTTTGGCCTGTTCAGCAGTAGTTACATCCATAATAACTCCGCCCTTGAGCATCTGGGCCAGTCCGGTTTTAACTTTTAAGGAACCTTTTTCCGCCATTTTCCTTATAAACCCCCTCAAATATTAACCTGCTTGATTATTACACTGGCAGATACGCTTCTTTATTCCTGTTCTTCTTCTTTTTCTGCATCAAACCTGGCAAGACTTACTATGTGGTCATCTCCAGGCAGTTTCATGAGCAGAACCCCACGGGAATAACGTTTTTGCAGAGATACCTCCTCTGCCTCGATACGAATAATTTGCCCTTCGCTGGTTAACAGCATCAAATCCTGGCCCTCAAAAACAATTTTAAATGCTACCACGTTACCGTTTTTAGGAGTAAGTTCAATGGACTTTAAACCGACTCCTCCACGATTCTGCAGCTTAAATTCTGTCAGGTTTACGCGTTTTCCATAGCCATTTTCTGTAACGATCAATGCCTGGGCACCTTCACGGTATTTATCAATACCTATCACATAAGCATTGCTTGGCAATCGGATAGCTCTTACTCCGGTGGCAGTTCGGCCCATGGGCCGAACCTGCTCTTCATCAAACATTATTGTTATGCCGCAACAGGAACTAACCAGTATCTTATCATTCTTTTTAACTCTTATAACCCCAACCAATTCATCTTCCGGCTTAAGGTTTACGGCAATAAGTCCATTACGGCGAATATTTTCAAAAGCAGATAAAGCAACTTTTTTAATCGTCCCCGTACGGGTAACCATCATCAAGTATCGCTTGTCATTAAAATCCCCGGCTGGAATCAGAGTAGTAACTCTTTCATCCGGACGCAGTTCCAGAAAATTAATCAGGGGCAATCCCTTGGCCTGTCTGGATGCTTCCGGCAGTTGATAAGCCTTAAGCGAAAAGACTCTTCCCTGGTTTGTAAAACAAAGTACCATAGCCAGAACACTGGTTACAATTACATTGATGGAATAATCCTCGGCACGTATGGAAGTTCCGCTGACCCCTTTCCCCCCTCTTCTCTGTGCCTTATAGGTATCAAGGGGCAGACGTTTAATATAACCCCGGTTGGACAGAGTAATAACTACTTCATGATCTTCAATAAAGTCCTCTTCATTGTAATCAGAGGATTCCTGACTAATTTCAGTACGTCTCTTATCAGCATATTTTTTTCGAATTTCACTTAAATCCTGTTTTATAATTTGCATAACTCTTTCGGGCTTGGCCAAAATATCCTCGTAGTCAGCAATACGAACCAATAATTCCTGATATTCATCTTCCAATTTATTTCTTTCCAAACCAGTCAACTGAGCCAGACGCATATCCAGAATGGCATTAGCCTGAATTTCACTGAGATCATATCTCTCGATCAAAGCCCGGCGGGCTGTTTCCCTATCCTTGCTATTACGAATTAAGGATACAATTTCGTCCAGATGGTCCAGGGCAATTTTGAGACCTTCTACAATATGCAAGCGGTCCCGGGCTATGCGCAAATCATATCTGGTTCTGCGCGTCACTACTTCCTGACGATGCTGCGTAAAATATTGCAGAGCCTGCTTTATTCCTATTGTCTGCGGCCGCCCATTGACGAGGGCCAGCATATTGATACCAAAACTGTCTTCCAGTTGCGTATGCTTAAATAGTCGGTTAATAATAACATTTACATTAATATCCCGGCGAATCTCAATAACTACTCTGATTCCGTTACGATCTGACTCATCGCGTAAATCCAATATACCATCAACTTTTTTATCCCTGACCAGTTCAGCAATTTTTTCAACCAGTCTGGCTTTGTTAACCTGATAAGGTAATTCAGTTATAATAATTGCATTTCGGCCACTTTTTCGTTCTTCTATAACATAGCGGGACCGAATTTTTATGCTCCCGCGGCCTGTTTCATAGGCCTGCCGTATACCTTTGGTGCCCATAATAATCCCGGATGTAGGAAAATCCGGACCGGGAATTACTTTCAACAATTCATCCAATTCCGCTTCAGGATTATCAATCAGCAGCAAGGCAGCATCAATAACTTCGCCTAGGTTATGTGGAGGAATGTTAGTTGCCATACCTACTGCAATCCCTGCTGATCCGTTGACTAATAGATTGGGAATTCGGGCCGGCAATACCTGTGGTTCCTCACGGGAATCATCATAGTTGGGACGCCAATCTACCGTATCTTTATCAATATCAACCAGCATCTCTGCAGCAATGCGTGACATACGACTTTCCGTATACCTCATAGCTGCTGCTGAATCACCATCAACCGAACCAAAGTTTCCATGTCCGTCAATCATGGGATAGCGCATGGAAAAAGGCTGGGCCATCTTGACCATGGTCTCATAAATCGCGCTGTCTCCATGAGGATGATATTTACCCATTACTTCCCCGACAATATTGGCTGATTTTTTATGCGGTTTATCATGCGTCATGCCCATATCATGCAGAGCATATAATATTCTGCGATGAACCGGCTTTAATCCATCCCGAACATCTGGTATGGCTCGGGATACGATAACGCTCATGGAATACTCCAGGAACGACTTTTCTACTTCTTTTTTAATATCAATGGGTTTGATATTTTCAAATAAATTACTTTCTGACATTTTTATTCACTCCCGTTAAATATCCAGGTTTTTAACGAATTGCGCATTAGCCTGAATAAACTCTTTGCGTGGCTCAACATTGTCTCCCATCAGGTCTGAAAACACTTCATCGGCGGCAATAGCATCTTCAACCGTTATCTGTAATATTTGCCGGTTTTCCGGGTTCATGGTGGTTTCCCACAATTGCTCCGGATCCATTTCACCCAAACCTTTATATCTTTGAATAGTCCACTTTTTGCCGGACTCTTGAATAAACTGGTTCATTTTATCTTCACTATGGAAATAGTGAATTTCATTACCCCTTTTAAGTCCATAAAGCGGTGGTTGGGCTATATAAACATATCCTTCTTCTATTAGTTGCCGCATATAGCGATAGAAGAAGGTAAGCAGCAGAACTCTGATGTGAGAACCATCAACATCAGCATCAGTCATAATAAATAACCGATGATAACGGGCTTTTTTAATATCAAAATCCTCATCTATTCCCGTACCCATAGCCGTAATCATCGACCGTATCTCTTCATTGGACAATACTCTATCCAGACGCGCTTTCTCCACATTAAGTATTTTTCCCCGTAGGGGCAGAATTGCTTGATACGCTCTGTCACGCCCTTGTTTTGCTGAACCACCTGCAGAATCTCCTTCGACTAAAAACAGTTCACACTCCTCCGGGTTACGATTGCTGCAATCGGCCAGCTTTCCTGGCAATGTAGTAGTTTCCAGTGCGCTCTTGCGCCGGGTCAATTCACGGGCCTTTTTAGCTGCCTCGCGGGCACGTCGGGCAGAAATCGCTTTTTCCAAAATTTTTCGGGCCATGGGCGGTTTTTCATTTAGGTAATCTTCCATATTTTCATAAACCGCACTCTCAACAATTCCTCTGATATAGGTATTGCCCAGCTTGGTCTTGGTTTGTCCTTCAAACTGCGGTTCTTTGACCAAAACTGATACAATTGCTGCCATTCCTTCGCGGATATCTTCTCCGGATAAATTGGCATCACCCTCTTTTAACAGGCCGTTTTTCTTGGCGTAGTCATTAATTATCCTGGTCAAACCATTTTTGAAACCAACTTCATGCGTTCCGCCCTCCTGGGTACGAATGTTATTGGCAAAGGAATAGATGTTTTCCGAATATCCATTATTGTACTGGATAGCAACTTTAACAATCACATCATCTTTTTTACATTCAAAATACAGTGGTTCATCATTAAGGACTTCTTTGCTTTTATTTACATAAGCTACAAAAGCTATTATTCCCTCATCATAGTAAAAATCCTTGGCCGGTTCATCAACACGGTAATCGGTAAAAGTGATACGCAAGCCTTTATTTAAAAATGCCAATTCTCTCAAGCGGTTAATAATAATTTCACTGTCAAAAACAGTTTCCTCAAAAATCCCCGAATCGGGGAAAAAATGAATACTGGTACCATTCTCTTTACTGGTGCCATCCTCATACAATGGGGTTAAAGGTTTACCTTTTCCATAATCCTGACGATAAATCTTTCCATCACGAAATACGGTTATTTCCATTAAATCAGAAAGTGCACTTACAACAGATAAACCAACTCCATGAAGACCGCCGGAAATTGTGTAACCACTCCCACCAAACTTGCCACCTGAATGTAATGTGGTGAGAATTACCTCCAATGCAGGTTTACCCATTTGCGGATGAATGTCAACCGGTATACCTCTGCCATTATCACAAACGGTAATACTGTTATCCTGGTTTATGAATACCCTGATCCAATCACAGAAACCTGCTACCGCCTCATCGATACTATTATCTACAATTTCAAATACCAAGTGGTGAAGTCCTCTGGGGCCGGTAGAGCCTATATACATACTGGGTCTCTTGCGTACTGCTTCCAGACCTTCCAACACTTGAATATCTGACGCATCATAACCATTTCTATTATTTGAGCCGTTCAATGCTAAACCTCCTTCAGGTAGTTAAAAGCCCTCTTCTGCAGGGTTGTAGAAGAAATAGGTGATAATACGACTCCTTTATCGCATATAATCAATGCCTTTTCCTTGCCTTTTTCGCTTACATTGCTAAAATTTTTTTCCAGTTTCGCTATTTCTATAATTTCTTTGACCTCTTCAGCAACCGGTGGTTCCAGACTAAGAATAGCTATAATATCTCCGGCTGAAACTATATAATTGTTGCCCAAGTGAATATACATAAAACTACTCCTTTCTCAACAACTGACCCTGTTTAACCAGATAAACTGATCTTGTATTATCAAATAGTTTGTCACTGCGTACGGTAGTGAGAAAACTTTGAAATCCAGTGTTATTAAGATACTCCATCAGGCGCAGCTGTCTCTTCTCGTCCAACTCTGATAAAACCTCGTCCAACAACATTACCGGATAAAAACCCTGAACTTTTTTCATGGCAAATATTTCTGCTAATTTCAGGGATACAGCGATATTTCTCTGTTGTCCCTGGGATGCGTACTGCCTGGCCAACCTATTATCCAAATAAAGATTTATATCATCCCGATGTGGGCCCAATAATGTTGTTTGACGCTTTGTTTCCTGCTCATTAATCTGTTTCATTTTATTCGCCATGGATTCTTTAATAATATCCAGATTAATTTTACCACTCTCAACAGGAAATGAAAGTGCGTATCTTAATTTCAGCTCTCCCCCTCCAGAGAGTTTATCATGAATGGAAACAGCTATCTCATCCAGTAAATTTACCATATTTATGCGATTAATTATTACGAGGGACGCACTATCAATAAATAAATCATTAGTAATTGCAAACGCTTTGCTATTAGCTTGAGCTTTTCTGAGTAATAAATTCCTTTTTTTTAATATTTTAGTATATGATTCCATATGATGGTAATAATCGTTGCTTAATTGTTTCAATAAAAAATCCAAAAAATAGCGTCGTTTGGATGGGGACCCCTTTACTAAGAATAAATCGTCTGGAGTAAAAAGAACCACTCTCAGACGATCAGGATGAATCTGATTAGCCCGCTTACTGTTTATTAACCTGGTTTTTCCATCAATGGCACTATAAGTAATGTTTTGATCTATTTTTCGGTCATTATAAATGTGCCGGGAATTAAGGCCATAATATTGTGCATCATAATTGATCATATCCTGGTCAGTATTGGTACGAAAGGAACTGCCCGTGGCCAGTACAAATATTGACTCTAATATATTGGTTTTTCCCTGAGCATTCTCACCGGAAAATACCGTCAAACCATGGTCCGGCGATAATTCCAGGTGTTTAATGTTTCTAAAATTTTTAACCTGTAGCCCTGAAAGTTTCAAATTGGTTAATAATCTCCTTATTGACTGGTGCGGAGCGGAACCAAAACACACAAACAATCATCGCGTTGTGGATTTTTAATTACACTTGGCCCCAGTGAGCCGGATAATTCTATAGATATAAATTTATTTTCTGAAGCATACATTTTGACGGCATCTAAAAAATAATTGGTATTAAAGGCAATACGAAAATCAAAATCACCATCAACCTGGACCTGCTCAACGACATCTTCTATTTCACCCATATCTTCTGAATGAGTATTAAATTGTATTTCAGTTTCACGTAAATTCAATTGTACACTATGAATTTTTAATTTATCATCCAGCGGCATGGTGCGGGATCTTTCCAGAGCTTTAATCAGCGCTTCAGAATCGAATAATAAGTGGGTATTAAAATTTGACGGTATAACCTGTTCATAATTTGGATATTGTCCTTCAATCAGTCGTGAAAACAATAAAAAGTCATCTTTGTAAAAAACCACACTATTAGCTGTGAAAGCAATATCAATCAGCTCATCTGGTTCTTCCAGGACCCGGTTTAACTCATTAACGGTCCGGGTAGGTATTATGAAACTTTGAGGTTCTATATCAGATTGCTCAATCGTATAAGTATAAAAAGCCAGGCGGTGAGTATCAGAAGCCACAATATTTAATTTATCAGCTTTAATATCAAATAACACACCGGTAAATACCTGACGAAAATGTGTAACTGCTGCTGCAAAAACTGTTTTTTTCAAAGCTTCTCTTAGTATTTTTTGAGGAAGAGATAAATATTTTTTTAATTCATCTATGGGCAAATTAGGATATTCCATTTGTTGATAAGTATTAATAAAACCCGATGAACGCCCATATAAAACATTTAAACGCGAAGTTTCCTGGTCTAACTGCAATGTTATCGTGGTTTCCGGCAATGATTTTATAAAGTCAGCAAAATAATAAGCATTTACTAAAGCACTGCCAGCCTCAGTAACATTACATTGAGCAGTTGAAGCGCGAATACCAATTTCCATATCTGTTGCGGTCATAGTAAGACCTTTCTCCGGACTTACTTCAATAAGAAGACCTCTTAAAACCGGAATAGTGTCCCGTATTGCTGCAGCTCTGTATACTAAGTTGGTAAGGGACGACAATTCACTTTTTTCTATAGTCAGTTTCAAAAAAATACCCCCTTTACTTCTTTTACCAAAAAACCGCATTATTCTTTATTATTTATTAGACTATAGTCGTAATCGTAGTAGGAACAGAGAATATGTGGAAAAACGTCTCAAATTACTGTCACACGGGACAAGTTTAAGTGGAAAAAGCTGCTGATAAATCACTGGACAAACTAGCGAAAAGGATCAAATTTATGCCCAAGCATTTCAATTATATCAGCAAGTTCCGTATCAGTTTGTATTTCTCTTTCCATTTTTTCCACCGAATGAATGACGGTAGTATGATCACGACCACCAAACTGATCTCCTATCTGTGGAAAAGAAGCATCAGTCAGAGAACGACACAAATACATAGCTACCTGGCGGGGTACTACGATTTGCTTATGTCTCTTTTTGGATATTAATTCGCTTTTCTCTACATTATAATAGGTACATACTTCTTTTTGTATCATTTCTATAGTAATTTTTGTTGGTCCTGGTGGTGGCAAGATATCTTTTAAAGCTTCTGCCGCAGTATCCATATTAAGTGGTTTATTAGTTATGGTAGCGTAGGCAACCAGTCTGATTAACGCTCCTTCCAGTTCCCGAATATTTGATTCGATGTAATTGGCAATATAATCTAAAATATCATAAGGAATATTTAACCCATCGGTCTGAGCTTTCTTTCGTAAGATAGCAATACGGGTTTCCAAATCAGGGGGCTGAATATCTGTAATTAAGCCCCATTCAAAACGAGAGCGCAACCGATCTTCCAAAGTAGGAATATTACGGGGCGGTCGATCACTGGAAATGACCAGTTGTTTATTGGCTTCATATAATGTGTTGAAAGTATGGAAAAATTCTTCCTGGGTTCGCTCCTTGCCGGCCAGGAATTGAATATCATCAATTAATAACACATCTATATTACGATATTTATTACGAAAAGCCGCGGTTTTATCATCTCTAATAGAACTGATCAGTTCATTCGTAGACTGTTCTGAAGAGACATACATGACGAAGGCAGTTTTATTTTTGGTTAAAATATGATGGCCGATAGCTTGCATAAGATGTGTTTTCCCCAGGCCGACTCCGCCATAAATAAAAAGCGGGTTATATGCTCGCGATGGTGATTCCCCTACCGCATAACAGGCAGCATGAGCAAAACGATTACTATTTCCAACCACAAAAGTATCAAAAGAATACTTGGAATTTAAAGAGGGAAAACTTCCCTCTTTTTCAGTTACCGGTTCAGTAGTCAAAACTAGGGAGACATCTTGTACCGTCAGACTGCGCATGTTATTTTGCATAGTCTCCAGATAACGGGACTCGATCCATTCCCGGGTCAGGGTATTGGGAACCGTTATAAACACTTTATTATTGCGCATAGTATTATATTTAACCTGAGAAAACCAGATTTCATAGCTGGTATCTCCGATTTCATCGCGAATAAACTGCAGTACTTTTTTCCAGGCTTCGGAAAAATCGCGTTCGTTCGGCATAAGAATCCTCCTGTTGATTTGTGGAAAAAGAAATGTTTACCGCTGGACAACATGTGCACAACTTTAAAAAAAGAACAGCAGATGTTTATCAAAATAGCGGTAAATAGGGTAATATTTTATTATCATTATTAATAATAGCAGATAGAAAAGCTAATTAGAAGAGTCTCTTAACATACATTCTTGACAGGAGGGCCTATACCTTCATATAATTATATGGTATTTGATAAAAAATATAAGTGTCTGAAAAATAAGGAGGCAACAATATAATGAAGAGGACTTATCAACCCAAAAACAGACAAAGAAAAAGAGAACATGGTTTCCGTAAACGGATGTCAACCAGTGCCGGTCGTGCAATACTTGCAGCGCGCCGCAGAAAAGGCAGAAAAAATTTATCCGCATAAGGTCGTTATAGCGGCCTTTTATTTTACCCCGGAGAAGGTTTTACATGCTGGGTAGAGAATTTAGAATAAGTACTGGAAAAGAATACAATAATATATATAAAAGTGGAAAAAGAATTCCCGGTAGATATATTATTCTTTTTTATCAACCAAACAACCTGAGGATAAATCGATTTGGATTTGTTACCAGCAAGAAGGTTGGCAAAGCAGTGACTCGTAATCAGGTCAAGCGTAGATTACGGGAAATTGTCAGGAAAAATGAGCTCGACAAAAAAGGCTTCGATATTATTATTGTAGCTCGATATAATATTGGCGGAGTCACGAGTGATTTATTGCACAAAGACTTTAAAATTGTAACAAAGAAGGCAGGTTTATGGTAAAAATAATTCCCATCCTGTTAATCAAAGGTTACCAGAAAGTATCCTGGTTTACACCTGCTACCTGTCGTTTCTACCCTTCCTGTTCCAATTATGCAATTGAGGCCATAGAGAAATATGGCATCACCAAAGGGGGCTGGTTGGCAGCCAGGAGAATTTTGCGTTGTCATCCTTTCAATGTGGGAGGATACGACCCGGTACCTTAAAACGTTTACAGAAACAGCGACCTCGGGGAGATTCCCCAACAACGAGGAGGTGAAACCTGCTAACCGTCAGGTGAGCAGGGTTTAGTTTGTGGCATTCATTCGTACAATGGTTTGCAGAGATTATCCAGTATTTATATGATTTTACCGGTACAATGGGGGTTCCTAATTATGGCCTGGCTATTATTTTAATGACTATAGCCATTAAATTGATAATGTTCCCGCTTACCCAGAAACAGATGAAGTCGATGCGGGCCATGCAGGAACTGCAGCCAAAAATGAAGTACATACAGGAAAAATATAAAGAAGATCCCCAGATCATGCAAACCAAAGTTATGGAATTATACAAAGAGCATGGGGTTAATCCTTTTGGCGGGTGTTTACCCTTGTTAATTCAGATGCCCATCTTTATCGCTTTCTATCAGTCGCTGTTTAATTTCAACTTTAAGGTAGTCGAGCATGCCAGATTTCTATGGATTCCTAACATCGGCTCGCCGGATCCGTTTCATTTATTAGCCGTTCTGGCTGCAGCTACTACTTACCTGCAGCAGCGCATCTCAATGGTTGATACCAAGGATCCGACGCAAAAATCAATGTTATATATCATGCCTTTGTTTTTGGGATACATCGCCTGGACCATGCCAGCCGGATTACCGTTGTACTGGGTAATGTTTAATATTTTGGGTATCGCTCAGCAGTTATATGTTAATCGCAGCAGCAAATTACTTCAGCCTGATACGGGAACAGGAATTAATGTGGAAGCAGTAGAAGCGACGAAACAGGTTGTTAAACCGACTAAGCCGGTCACCACCCCAAAACAGGAAACAGGGCGGGACAAAGGAGGAAAGAAAAAAAATGGAGGCTCAAACAATCGAAAAAAAGGGAAAAAGCGTTGATGAAGCTATCAAATCGGCCCTTGAAGAGTTGGGCTGTGAAATCGAAGATGTAACTATTGAAATTATTGAAGAACCGACTAAAGGACTACTTGGCATTGTGGGCAAAAAGCCGGCGGTAGTAAAAGTAACCCCCCGGATTAAACCAGAAACTGAAGCCCGTCAGGTAGTGGAAAAACTTCTAAAACTAATGAAAATCGATTATCAGATTAATCAGGTGGAAATGGACAACGGTCGGGTACGAATTAATATCGTCGGCCAGGATATGGGTTTATTGATTGGTCGCAAAGGGGAAACCCTTAACTCATTGCAATTCATGGTCGGTCTGATTTTAAATCGGGGCCGGGAAGATAGGATTCGGGTAATACTGGATGTAGAAGATTATCGTCGTAAGCGGGAAGAATCGCTGGAGGCGTTGGCGGTGCGACTTTCTGATAAAGTTAAAAGTACCAGAAAAAATGTAGTTATGCGCCCGATGAGTTCCCAGGAAAGAAGAATAGTTCATACTGCTCTTCAGGGAGACCCCCAGGTTACTACTTATTCAATGGGGGATGAGCCCAATCGCAAAGTAGTAATATCCTTAAAGAAATAAACTGAGAAAGGCCCGCAAGGGCCTTTTTTAATGAGCATTTTTGTTGGATTACAGTGTATATAAACGGGTATTTTGGTAAGATAACATTAAGTAACACAAGTATAAGGATTGTGAAAACATGCTTTATGATGATATTGCTGCCATAGCCACCCCCCCGGGAGAAGGGGGTATTGCAATTATTCGTCTCAGTGGAAATAAAGTAATAGATAAAGTTCAAAAGGTCTTTAAGCCATTTCGAGAGCAGATCCGGTTGGACGAGCGTCCCGGTCATACATTGACTCTGGGATGGATAATGGACGAACGGGATGAATTAATTGATGAAGTCCTGGTGAGCATTATGCGCAGCCCGCATAGCTATACAACTGAAGATGCTGTTGAGATAAACTGTCATGGCGGAACTCTGCCTGCCAGGCAAATCCTGCGCCGCATGATGGAGATGGAGATAAGGCTGGCGGAACCAGGTGAGTTTACCCGGCGAGCTTATTTAAATGGTCGATTGGATATCAGTCAGGCAGAAGCGGTTATAGAACTGATAAGAGCAAAATCAGATCAGGCCAGACGACTGGCCCTGAGACAATTAGATGGATATAATAGTCGCCAGATTAATCAGTTGGAAGAGCAACTAATTCACATTAATGCTTTGGTCGAAGCATGCCTGGACTTCCCGGACGATGTAGGCGAACCGGATTACCAAGCGGTGGAAGAACTATTGACTAATATTATTGGGCAAATAGAACAAATAATTGCTGCCGGGAAAAGAGCCGAAGTATATCGCGAGGGAATCAACGTAGTTATCTGTGGAAAGCCTAATGTGGGTAAATCCAGTTTACTCAATGCGTTATTGCGCAAAGAAAAAGCTATCGTAACCGATATTCCGGGTACGACCAGAGACGTAATCAAAGATTACCTCAATGTAAAGGGCATACCGGTCAAACTTATGGATACAGCGGGAATTAGAACTACACATGATTTGGTCGAGCGTATCGGAGTAGATCGTTCCCGGGAAGTTATCAGTGAAGCGGACCTGGTTATATTTCTAGTCGATTTTGAGTCCGGAATTACTGAAGAAGACTTGGAAATATTTCATAGCATTGAAAATCAGCATATTATTATTCTGGTTAACAAGGAAGATCTGGAAGAAAAAAACATCAGTGGGGAGGAGCTGCTGCAATATTTCCCCGGAGTAAAGGTCATTAGGGGTTCAGCGAAAGAAGATATTGGTTTGCAGGAGTTGGAAGACAGTATAGAAGCCATGGTGTTATCTGAAAATCTGAGTGCAAACGATATGGAAATAATGCTTAACCTGCGTCAGTTAGCAATTATAGAAAAAGCCAGGCAGCACCTGCAAGATGCCCGACATAATTTAACCACTATGCCCCTGGACTGTTTAGCCGTTGATATATGGGGGGCCCTGGAGTCCCTGGGAGAGATAAGTGGGAAGAACTTAAAGGAAGAAGTGCTGGATCGCATATTCAGCGAATTCTGTATTGGCAAATAGATACTATATAAAAAACAAATCTTAAATTGGAGGATGGCCTGTGATATACGAGGCGGGAAGCTATGACATAATTGTGATTGGAGCCGGGCATGCCGGCTGTGAGGCAGCTTTGGCCGGTGCGCGTATGGGTTGTAACACCCTGTTAATAACTTTGAGCATGGAATTTATTGCTTCCATGCCCTGTAACCCCTCGATTGGTGGACCGGCTAAAGCCCAGCTGGTAAGAGAGATGGATGCTTTGGGCGGTGAAATGGGGATAAACATTGACAAAGCCAACCTGCAGATAAGGACGATAAATACGGGTAAAGGGCCGGCTGTACAGAGCTTGCGTGCCCAGGCGGATAAACATGAATATCATGTAGAAATGTTAAAGACCCTCGTTAATCAGCCGAACTTGAATATACTTATGGCGGAAGTGGAACAAATTGAAACCCGGGCGGGAAAAGTAACCGGTATCATTACAAAAACCGGAGCGCATTTTAAATGCCGTTCAGTAATAATTACCTCGGGGACTTATCTGAAGGGACGCATAATTGTAGGAGAAGTCATATATGATGGCGGTCCGGGTAATCAGTTTCCGGCCATAAAATTATCTGACTGTTTGCGAGACCTGGGGTTTGAGCTGGGCAGATTTAAAACGGGTACCCCGCCACGTATTAGTCAAAAGAGTGTAGACTTTTCAAAAATGATAGAACAACCTGGAGATGAAATACCGCATAGGTTTTCTTATATCAGTCCCCGTATCAGAAAGAAGCAGTTATCCTGCTGGCTGACCTACAGTACGCCTCTTACCCATCGGATTGTACAGGATAATCTGGATCGGGCCCCCATGTTTACCGGAGTTATAAAAGGTAAAGGACCCCGCTACTGTCCTTCATTTGAAGATAAAGTAGTTAGATTTTCCCATAAGGATGCTCACCAGTTATTTGTGGAACCGGAAGGACGGGGTACGGATGAAATGTATGTACAGGGCCTGAATACCAGCTTACCGGAAGATGTTCAGATTCAGGTGTTAAAATCTATTCCCGGACTGGAAAACGCACAAATGATTCGCACCGGATATGCGATTGAATACGATTATTTAGACCCGGCTCAGCTAAAGCCTACCCTGGAGACTAATACGGTGGTGGGTTTATTTACAGCCGGACAGATTAACGGGACTTCCGGATATGAGGAAGCAGCAGCGCAGGGCTTAATCGCTGGAATTAATGCCGCC
>JAQVWB010000189.1 GCA_028698695.1 Syntrophomonadaceae bacterium
AGCAGTAATCTGCTGTGTCTCCCTGAATAATCCCCATACTTTGACAGTAACTGTACGCGGACCTTCTATGGAAAGGTTGCCCGCCAGATTTTTATAATTAAGTTCAACTTCTACCTGATTCTGTTTTAAGGATAATTCCCCCTGACCAATAACAAAAAACCACAGTAGTATTGATAATAAAACTGATAACAGTTTGAGTCCGTTATTACTAATAGCATTATTTCGCTCTGACATCACCTGACCCCCTTTAAAAAACCGGCAGGCTGATCGTCTGCAAATAGTCCTGAAAGCATTTGCTTTAAACTTTCTTCATCCAGATAACGGTTAAGATTTCCAGCTACGGCCATAGAGATGTTACCGGTTTCTTCAGATACGATTACAGCTGCCGCATCAGATACTTCCGAAATGCCCAGTCCCGCCCGGTGACGGGTACCCAGTTCCATATCCAGCATGGGATTATCGCTTAAGGGCAGGAAACATCCGGCCCGATCAATACGCCCATGGGCAATGATTACAGCTCCATCATGTAAAGGAGTATTGGGAACAAATATATTGATTAATAAGGCTGATGAAACTAACGCATCCAACCTTATTCCGCTATCCAGGTATTCCTCAATATCACTGTTGCGAGGCAGAACTATTAAAGCTCCCACCCGATTACGTGACAGGATGGCAGCAGCATTGGCAATTTCTTGATATAAATTGTATTTTTCTTCTATCCCGGGATAAGAGCGTCCGGAGAAAAGACTGCGACTGCCTAACTGTTCCAGGAATCGGCGTAATTCCGGTTGAAATACTATCGGCAATGCGATAGCAATTGCCAGCCATAACTTGGCTATCAACCAGTTGACCATTTCCAATTTTAACAACAGGGCCAACGAAGAAAAAACCAGTAAAAATATTACCCCTTTTAAAAGTTGTTCTGCCCGTGTACCCCGAATAACGCCCAGCAGTCGATAAAACAAATAGGCTACAATAGAAATATCAATTAAACTGCGGATAATATCCCAGGGGTTGGCGAAAACCCCGGAAAGAAAGTTGAAGTCCAAATTGGTTGTCCTCCCTGTGAGTAATAAGTTTGCTACTTATAGTGAAATACTGCCAATATACCTTCTCTGACCTTGATAGTAGCCTGATCAGCAATCAGGTGATTGGAAACCGCATAAGGTTTATCTATTTCAAATTGCACATCTTCCAGAGGATAGGCTACTCCTGTCTCATAAACACCCTGACATACATCAGTTAAAGCCATTACCGATATTATTTCCCCTATATTACCGGTTATTTCAAGTTCCCCGCTAAATACATATACAATACATTCCGGACTATAATGGGTTATCTTTTTACCCTTCCGGACCATATCCATCGAGGAGAATAAATTTGACAAAGTGTGATCCAGTCGTTTGCCCAGTGTACCCAAAAAGATTACTTCCTCTGCTCCCTGTTGTTCAGCATAAGCTATAGCCAGTTGCGTATCAGTAAAATCCTTATTACGGGGATACTTTAGAACTTGTACTTCCATCCGGGAAAAATATTGTAACGACTCCGGAGAAATCGAATCCATATCACCTATTATTACATGGGGAATTAATTCCATTTCATATAAAACATCGGCACCGCCATCAGCGCATATAATCAAATCGCTTTGCAGTATCACCTGTCTATACATTGCCAATGGTCCATACTCTCCATTTGACAATATCGTACACTTCATAATCAATCTCCCCAAAAACATAATTAAAACCATTTATATTATAGCAGAAGCCTTCAGAAGAATATTGACACGGTGAATACTCTGACAAAGTATACATCTTGCAGTGATTAATTCTTACATATATTTATTTACAAAGTCTAAATTGACAAAGAAAAAGTCGTTCTTTATAATGCTATTAATTGACTTGCAGCAAAGGAGGGATTTTAGTTGGCCTACTTTATTAACGATGAATGTATTTCCTGCGGAGTATGTACAGATGAGTGCCCCGTTGAAGCAATCAGCGAAGGCGATGATAAATATATTATCGACCCCGATTTATGTACCGATTGCGGAGCCTGTGCAGATGTTTGCCCGGTAGAAGCACCCCAACCGGTTGAATAAATAGCACTTATTCAATACAGCTTTTTGTATTACGTAACTGTAAGTAGGAAAAACCCGTTTGTAGCGGGTTTTTTTGCTTTTTATATAATTATGTAAGAGTTGCCTCCCAGGCAACCCGGTTACGACCGTCCTTTTTGGCCTGATATAGAGCCCGGTCGGCGCTTTTTATCAAATCATCATAACTGGCCTGACTCTGTGATGCAATTGATGCTGCCCCAAAACTGGAGGTTACCTGGATAAAGGTATTATGATCCGGCGTTTTTATTTGGTGTGCCTCAATTATTTTCCTTATTCGTTCAGCTAAAAGTTTCGATTCCTCAAGACCAGTCCCGGGCAAACCAATAATAAATTCCTCACCGCCATAACGTCCGACAAAATCATATTGCCGACAGGCTTCCCGCAAACATTTGGCAAACTCCTGCAAAACCAGGTCACCATTCTGATGACCATAAAGATCATTAACCCGTTTAAAGAAATCAATATCTGCCATAACAATACTCAGATTTTTTCCATCGCGTATACTGCGATTTCGCTCCCCTTCCAGCCGCTCCATAAAAGCCCGACGGTTGAGCAATCCAGTCAGATAATCGGTACGGGCCATTCTAAGAATTCGTTCTTCCAAAGCCACAATTCGTTCACCAATTCGCAGTCGATACTTTAACTCCTCAGGATCAAAAGGTTTGGTAATATAATCATCCACACCGGACTCCAGACCCATGACTAAATCTTTACGGCTATCACGGGAGGTAAGCAGGATAACATATGTATAGCGTGAACCTTGTCGGCGCCGTAGCATACGACAAATATCAACTCCATCATACCCCGGCATCATCCAATCCAAAATAATAAGATTGGGGTGATTAGGTTGACTCAGGGCCTCCCAGGCTTCTTCTCCATTCCTTGTAACCAGCACATCATAGCCCCAGTCAAGTAAAGAATCCTCCAATACCTTCCGGGAAAGTGCATCATCGTCCGCTATCATCACCTGCACCAATAAAACCCCACTTTCTTGCTATAGCGCTCTAATATGTGTAAAGGTGCCGTCAATTCAATATCAAGTCCCATATTCTAACCTGTATTATATCAGTATATTAAAATATCAACCTTAAATAATTATAATATTCTTTTATTTTCCCGGAAGTCCTTTTATTTTCTAGTAATTACATCCTACATTCTTATAGTAATTCAAGAAATTCCATCTGTCTTAACGCTTCATAAACAATAATTGCAACGGCATTACTTAAATTAAGTGATCGCCCTATATCCAGCATTGGAATGCGCACCAGATGATTGACATAGAGTTCAAGCAGTTCTGCTGGCAACCCCCGACTTTCAGGCCCAAATACCAACATATCGTCAGATTGAAATTGCACCTGGTGATAATACTGTACAGTACGGGTAGTAGCAAAAAATTTGCGTTGATACGGATATGCATTTAATAATTGAGTGAAATCATCCCATATTTTCACTTCGACTTTATCCCAATAATCCAATCCTGCCCGTTTAAGATAACGATCCTCAATCGAAAATCCCAAAGGTTTAACCAGATGCAAGCAGCTCCTGGTCAGAGCACAAGTCCGGGCTATATTTCCTGTATTCTGTGGTATTTCCGGTTCAATTAAAACGATATGCATTTATTTATAGCTCCCTGTAATGTTTTTTCCCAGATTATTCTTTACAATCAGTTCATAACCAATGCCTGCCGGGGAATACTAGGGAAAAAGCAAAGGAGATGAAGCATTGCGCTTTAACAAATCTCACTTTCTGGCCTGGTTAATGCCCTGTTGCTTAATTATAGCTACAACTGCCGGCTGTTCACCTCCGGCCAAAAAAGCTGAACCGAAGGCAGTTACCCTGTCTCCTGAAGTAATTAAATACAAGCAGGAGCCTACTATATCACTATATCGTACTTCAACCGGCAAAACTGAAAATATTAAACTTGAAAAATATCTGGAAGGAGTAGTCGCAGCTGAAATTGGTCCCAAGTTTCCAAAACAGGCATTGGAGGCTCAG
>JAQVWB010000018.1 GCA_028698695.1 Syntrophomonadaceae bacterium
AAAAAAATCGCTCTGAGAACTCAAAGCGATTTATAAATTACTCCAGTTATTCAATTACTCTGTAAAAACTCCTGGCTTCCGCGGCGGGAACATTATCTTTTACATCCAATACTTCAAACTCAGATGTTCGACTGCCAATTTGCAATACTATCCTATCACCCTTTTTTACTTCGGTGGAGGGTTTGGCAATCCTGCCGTTAATCATAACCCGTTCATTGTCAGCAAAATCTCTGGCCACCGAGCGCCGTTTGATGATTCGAGATACTTTAAGAAATTTGTCCAGTCTCATGTTGATTTATAGAGCGTCTTTTAATGCTTTCCCTGCTTTGAAAGCCGGTACTTTTGTGGCGGGGATATCAATTTCTTTACCGGTCTGGGGATTGCGACCTTTACGAGCTTTTCTCTCACGAACTTCAAAAGTACCAAATCCAATTAATTGAACCTTTTCTCCTGATTTTAGAGTACCTTCTACCGTGTCAAAAAAGGCATTAACCACCTTTTCTGCATCTTTTTTGGTCATACCGGTTTTACCTGCTACTTCCCCAATTAATTCTGTCTTGTTCAAGAAGCATTCCCTCCTTATATGTTTATAGTTTTACATATACTGGCTATTCGCTGTTTATAAGGATTATCCTTCTTTTTTCACAAAATTGTTAGCGTAGGTAAATCCATGTTGTCTTATTTTAAAAGCCTTTTGATTTGGCTTCATCCCAATACCTGTCCATTTCCTGTAATGATGACTGCTCCAATTGACGACCGGTATCATTAATTTTATCTTCTATATACCTGAATCGACGATAGAATTTATCATTAGCTGCCTGTAGTGCCTTTTCCGGGTCAACTGCTTTAAATCTGGCCAGATTGACAAGAGCAAACAGCAAATCCCCCAGTTCTTCCTCTACCTCATCGCCTGTGGCCTCTGCCAGTTCATCAATTTCTTCTCTGACCTTATCCAGAACTCCATCAATTACCGGCCAGTCAAAACCCACCCGGGCTGCTTTCTCCTGTAGTTTTTCAGCCCTCATAAGAGCCGGGAGCATGGCGGGGATTCCATCCAGCAAATGTTTTTTGCCTTCCGCTTTTTTAAATCCTTCCCAGTGCGCCATGACATCATCGCTGGTTTTCAGGTCCATATCAGCAAATACATGCGGGTGACGGGAGATCATTTTATGAGCAATAGTATGGGCTACATCAGAAAAATCAAAGGTTCCCGCTTTTTCCGCCAGAGCTGCATGGAATACAACCTGCAACAGGACATCACCCAGTTCTTCCTGCAGTTTGTCCATGTTTTCTTCCTGAATGGCTTCTATTACTTCGTAACTTTCTTCAATTAAATAGCGGGTCAGGGTTTGATGCGTCTGCTCACGGTCCCAGGGACAACCCCCCGGCCCCAGCAGTCTCTCCATAACCTCAAGTAGTTCCTGCATAGTTTCAAGTTTGTGGTTCATAATCTACACCTCGGTTTATTTGTTTCGGATAATCCTGCTACCATTTCAATTTTAATAGACGCGGATGACGCGGATTGCACGGATATTCGCTGTTTTTTTTTATTAATATCCTAGTTAAATAGTTCATGGTTAGTCAGGTTATTATTTTAGAACCTGACTCGCCTGACTTTTGCCTGACTTTACCTGACGATAGTTAATATATTTTTTAAATACGTCACTCTGATCGAAGTGAAGAGTCTCGATGTTTCTATAACGAGATCCCCCCTCCGGAGACTGACTATGTGTTCAAACCTTCTGTTATGAACACACTTTAAAGGTTGCGGGTTAAAAAAGTTGATAATACTTTCTAATAAATCAGAATTTCACTTACCATAAAATATCTGATGCCATATTAAATAAAAATAAAATCCGCGAAAATCAGCGTTAATCTGTGTAATCTGCGTCTATTTTCTAGCTTCTTATCATTTTGAGCATGTTCATATCCAGCTCTTTGGTTATGAACAGCAGGATTCCGTAGATTGATATGCCGATTAGTATGGCACCGGCGGTGGCAAGGTGGGAGGAGATGTCCATTCCCACAATGGCTCCATAGCTGACCTTCACGGCTATGGCCATAAACACTGTTATGATGGCTATTTTAAGTGCTCTGCCGGTTTCATATTTTACTTCCGTGAGCCGCTGGAGATAGATTATATTGAGCAGCGAGCCTACCGTAAACGCCAGTACCGTACCAATAGCCGCTCCCTTTATATTTAACATGGGGACACTGGTAAGTGTATAGTTAAATATTACTTTAAGCATACCGGTTATAATTAAGTGGCGCATGGCTATTTCCGGACGGCCAATGCCCTGCAGTCCGGCACTGGATAGCTGAAAGGCTGCCAGGGCAATGCAGGAAAAGGCCATAGGTTCCAACGGGATACCGGCTTCCGGCATTCCATATAACAGATCACAAATTTGAAAGGCCAGGATATATAGTCCGGCCGCACAGGGAAAAGATATAATCATACCTGCCCGGAAGGCGTAGTTAATACGACTCCTAAGCAGGGGATGGTCTTTTTGAGCCAGCGCTTCGCTTATGGCCGGCACCAGACTGGTAGCTATTGAAATAGTAAAGATGGTGGGCAAACTGATTAATACGGCTGCCATTCCGGATAGATGTCCAAACATGGCGGTGGCCTGTGAGGTGGTGTAGTTTAGTGCTATCAGTCTTCCAGGCACGATAATCGCATCCAGCATCTGCACCAGCGGCAGTACTACTGCCCCAAATGAGACTGGTACAGCCAGCCGCACCATTTCCATGCCCAGTTCTTTGGAGGTGGTGCCGCTATATTTTAGTGGTTGCAGCAATTGTCTTTCATTTTTACGAAACTGATAGTAATATACCCACAGAACCATAAGTCCAAATACTCCGCCTACTACTGCTCCAAAGGTAGCTCCGGCGGCGGCATATTCTATTCCCCGGGGCAGAAGAATTACGGCCAGGATGAGTACGGCGGTAACTCTGAATAGTTGTTCAATTACCTGGGATACGGCAGTAGGTATCATGGATTGGTGCCCCTGGAAGAAACCCCGGTACACTGACATCATTCCCGCAAAGAAAATGGCCGGGGCAACTGCCAGGATAGCATAGTAGGTTCTCGGATCACGCAATACTACATTGGCTATAAAATGAGCTGATTGCATAACCAGCAGCGTAAGTATAATTCCAAACACAAATAGTATGGCCAGAGAGATCTTGAATATTTTCCTGCTGTCACCGGTATACCCCTGCGTTTCTTTACGGGAAATAAGTACGGAGATAGCCACTGGAACCCCGGCTGTTGCCAGAGCCAGTATGGTAGTATAGATGGGATAGGCCATTTGATAAATGCCAATTCCTTCGGCCCCTATCATGCGGGCCAGGGGTATTCTGTACAAGGCGCCCATTATTTTGCTCAGCGCCCCGGCAATAGCCAGGATAGCCGCACCCTTGAGGAAATTATGTTTGTTTTCCATTCCAATCCTCCCCGGTTTCGTGAGGTATATTATACCACAATACGTAAAAACCCGACTGAAGTTTTCATCTCATGAGGATTTTGCGTAAATCAAATTTGCCTCTTGATTCAGAGAAAAGCTGATTATGCAAAAATATTCATAAGCTAAGACATAAAAAAACGGCCGGTTAAGGCCGCGAAAAAGTATTTTTCAAAAATTATTGTTCCATTTGTTTGGCTAAAAATCCGGCGGCCGTTTCGGCGAGCTTTATTTCCATATCGCCCAGAGTTACTCCGGATTCCTTCGTAACAATAATAACTGCTCCTATAGGATCTCCCTGAGTGATTATGGGGGCAATCACCTGACCGCGAATTGTATATTCCCGGTCATCATTTTGAATGACATGTAGATTTTCATCATCAGGTGCTTCCAGATTGTTTACTATGGTTGTACTGCGGTCATCCAGTGCTTTTTCCACAGCTTTGCCAATGGCCTTGCTAAGAAATTCCCGCTTGTTGGCTCCTGCCACTGCAATAATTACATCCCGGTCCGCAATCATGGAAATATGACCTATCGTTTCATGCAGGGAATCCGCATATTCTTTAGCGAAATCTCCCAGTTCACCGATGGGAGAGTATTTCTTTAGTATTACTTCACCTTCACGATCAACGAAAATCTCCAGAGGGTCACCCTCACGAATGCGTAACGTTCTGCGTATTTCCTTGGGGATAACGACTCTGCCCAGGTCGTCTATCCTGCGCACAATCCCTGTTGCTTTCAATTTTAACTATCCCTCCTTTTTTTGAGACTTGACCAAATAACTGATTTCCTTTCAGTGATAGTATATAACTCAAAATCCCCTTTTATTCACTTTTTACCAAAGAGCTTGCAGAAAATTATTGTTCTATACTTTAAACCTGTATATTACCGAAACAGTTAAATATTTTAACACCGATTATATTAATGGAAACATAAGGTCATACTAAAATTGAATTCATTTTAAGGTGGCTTTAATCTTGTTTAGAATTACAAATTTTCAGCTATATTGCCTGCTTTTTATACTGGTTGCTCCAATAGCTGTTTTTGAACAACCGCATCGATTAATACATATTTTATTCAATAACGCCTGGTTGGCTTTTATAGCCGCCATTGTACCAGCCATATTACTGGCACTGATGTTTAGCCATATTATTAAAAAAAGCACTCAGCCCTTTCCATTGATTTTGCATGAACATTTAGGTAAGTATCCGGGTTTTATTCTGGGGATTCTATATATAGGTGTTTTTATTCTGACCTGCAGTTTTAATTTACGTGTCTTTATCGAGTTTATGAAAACCAATGTTTTACCTAATACCCCTATCAGTATATTTATAGGCGTTATAATCTTTCTGGGCTTCGTAGCCATAAAATCCGGTCTGAATAATATCGCCCGTATAGGTGAAATTTTTATAATTACGGCTGTACCGCTTCTTTTCTTTATTGTATTGTTGGCTTTATTCTCCAGTTTTCATATTGATCGCATTTACCCGGTTGGATATATGGATTACAAGTCTTTTGGTCTGGGCGTTTTTGTGGCAACACTTATCCTGGGTAAAATGATGCCCATATTAACCCTGGCCTTCTTTATCCCTGACAAGAATAAAACCTTGCCCCTAATGACCAAAGTTATTTTCACTTATCTAATCATGATGGCATTGATAACCTTCTCAATAATCGTTACTCTGGGTACTTATCCGGCGCTTAATTTTGTCTTTCCCTCCTTTAATATGCTGCGATTTTCTCATCTCGGTGAATTTGTCCAAAATTTGGAGATTGTAATTGTAGCCTTAATGATAACCGGGTTTTTCGGAGCTTTTGTCATATCCTGGTTTATGACCTGTTATACCACTCAAAAACTTTTTAATTTAAAGGATTATCGCTTTCTGGCGGCTCCTACTTCAGTAATGATTGGCATTTTATCCATAATAATCAGTCAGAATGTTTTGGAAGTAGTGATTTGGAGCATGACCGTTATTATATATTTGTTTGCCGTATTTTTTATCATTATTCCTTTTATTGTCTTCATTATCTGTCTGTTTAAAGCCGACCCTGCTACCAGTAATTTCACAGGCGAAGAAAACAGCCCGGAGTTTTCTTAACCCTCCAATAATACTAATTTTTAAGAATAAGCCCAACCGGTCTGGTTAAAACTATGTTAAGAATTATATGCAGCAGGGGGATATAAATGCGATATATAAGCAATAAGGGAAGCACTGCCTCATCCAGTTCCCCCGCGGAACTTATAAGTATGCCGTTATCTGCCAAACTGCAGGATAACCTCGATAGACTGCAAGTCCTTTTTAATTCATGTTCCGATTTGGTTATAAGAGAATTTAGCTTTGGTGAACCTTACCAACAAGGATTACTTATCTACTTTGACGGACTAACTGATAAGAAACAGATTGACTCCCATTTACTTAAACCGCTGTTATTGGAATTAAATATGCAGAACAATGAAGCTCTGCAATTCCAGCCGGATATGGATATATTACGTCATGTACAGGATCATATTCTCAGTGTCTCCGATTTGAAAAATTTGCACACCCTGCAGGAGGTTTGCCGCCATATTACTTCCGGAGACACAGTTTTTTTAATAGATGGTTATTCTACAGGTTTAGCAGCAGGAACCAGATCCTGGCAGGGACGCGCAGTTCAGACTCCAGATAATGAAGTCACCGTTTTTGGTCCCAAAGAGGGTCTGAGTGAAACTCTGCGTTTTAATACTGCCAATCTGAGAAGAAGACTTAAATCCACGCAGTTTAAAATTAATTCCCTGGTATTAGGGAGAATTTCCCAAACTGATGTGGCGATTTGTTACATTGAAGGAATTGCCCCCCCTGATCTGGTAGCAGGGGTAAAAGCCCGTATGGAAGAAATTGATATTGACGCCATACTGGATACGGGTTGTCTGGCAGAATTGATTGTTGATCATAAATGGACAATTTTTACCCAGACCGAACACACTGAGAAACCCGATCGAATTTGCGGGCAGCTTCTGGAGGGCAAGGTTTGCCTGATGGTGGACGGTTCACCTATGGCTTTGATTTTGCCCATTTCATTTCCTGAATATTTGATCTCTCCGGAAGATTATTATGTTCATTTTATTCCAGCTTCACTTTTCAGAATGCTGCGTTTTATATCCTTTATGCTGGCCTTGACACTGCCATCCCTGTATGTAGCTATTATCAGCTATCATCATGAAATGATTCCGACTCCGCTTTTATTAACTATTGCCGCCACCCGACAGGGAATACCCTTCCCGGCTTTTATAGAAGCACTTTTGCTGGAAGCAACTTTTGAAATGTTGCGCGAGGCTGGTTTACGACTGCCGCGGGCAGTCGGACCGGCAGTAAGTATTGTAGGAGCCTTGATTATTGGTGATGCAGCTGTCCGGGCCGGGTTGGTATCAACACCCATGGTTGTGGTTATTGCCTTTACCGGTATAGCCTCCTTTGTTTCCCCGTCATATAATGCCAGCATTATTATTCGTATTTCCCGTTTTGGATTCTTATTTGCTGCTGCCATGCTGGGCTTTCTGGGAATTGTAATTGCGCTCATTTTAATGCTGCTCAGAATGGCTTCCCTGTCCAGCTTCGGATTGCCCTATCTGGCCCCAATGGCACCTTTAAATCTTCAGCAGATGGGGGATATTCTCGTGCGTCGTCCCTGGTTTAAAAGTTTTAAGCGCCCTTATTTTGACGGTATGCAAAATGTAATTCGTCAGAAAAACCCGGCTAATGATGGGAGTAAAATAATATGAAAAAATTAATTCCCCTGTTGGTATTATCGGTGTTTTTATCAGGTTGTGGGAAAATTGAATTGAACAATACTTCCATCCCGCTGGCTTTAGGATTGGATTTACAGAATAATGAAATAGTTATAGTAGCTCAAATAGCTAGTCTCAGCAGTCCTGAAAAAGCTAAGGAAGACACCCCCCAGTTTAAGCTCTTGACCGCCCGCGGCAGAAGTGTTTCCGAGGCGGCCAGAAATACCAACCTGTATGCTTCTCCTATACCCCTCTGGAGTCATACGCAAATAGCAGTTTTGGGGGGAAATTTATGCAGGCAGAATGTAACTTATGCTGTCGATTTTTTAGCCCGTAATCGTTTTGTGCGTAAAAACGACTTGATAGTAGTAGCTCATAAAGCCAGTCCGGAACAAATTCTCAGTGTCAAACCTTACCTTGAGCCTTATACGGCTATAGCTATAAGAAATATTTTAATAAACCAGGATCGTCAATTGGGTATTTATGCTCCCATCAATGCCCATGAATTTTTACAAAAGCTGTCTGCTCCCGGGGTTGAGCCGGTTGTACCCATGGTAAGCCTGCATAAAGATGGTACCGGGGAGCAAGTCCTGCTGGATGGAATGGCTGTATTTAAAAAAGATAGAATGATTGGTCAGCTTAATGAGATGGAAAGTCGGGGATATTTCCTTATGAGGCCTGAAGTTTATTATGGGGGATTATTTCCGATTCATTGGGATAAAGGCGAAGAACAGTGGCTTACTATGGAAATCACCCGTTCCAGCGCCACTGTCACCCCCCAGATTCAGCAGCGGCAAATCAAGATGAAGATTCAGGTAATTGCCGAAGGCAATTTCTATGAACAGGGCGGTAGAGGTAATTTATTTACCGGCGATATTTTCCGACAGATTGAGGAAGCCTGTGAGCAGGAATTAGCCAGACAGTTAGCTATGTCCATTCATAAAGCCCAAAGCTTAAACAGTGATATATTTGGCTGGGGTCAAACCATTTCACGCCATGAACCAGAAGTCTGGAAAACTGCAGGCCCGGAATGGGAACAACTTTTTCCCGCTATTCCTTATGAGCTGGATATAAGATTTTATTTACGCAGAAGCTATGAGACTGATAAATCCTTTGTTTATCGTTAATAAAGCAAGGAAGAATTACTATGCTTGGAATTTTAACCGCCATTTATTTTCTGATTATTATTTTCGAGGTGCCGGCTTTGCTTAAAAGGCATCTATATAAAGAACTGTCTGTATTTATGGTCTTCTTTGCAATAAGCCTTTATGTGGGACTGGCTTTTTTTTTAAACTGGCCGCTTACAGGATTGTTTAAATCATTAACAACTAATTTGGAAAGGCTGCAATTTTGATGAAAACATCTCTAATTAAAATTTTACTGTTATTTAATATGGTTTTATGTTTATTTTTGCTTTCCGGGTGTTGGGATCTACGGGAAATTAATGCCAGTGCCATTCCTGTCAATGCCGGTATTGAACTGGGCAAGGATAATATAATAACCTTTTCCACTCTTTTTGCCCGGACTGATTCGTCTAGCGAGTCAGGGCGTATGCAAATCGGGAATATTGTTACTATGGCCAGTGATTACAGTGTTTCTCTGGCTGCCCGTCGGCAAATGCTGTCTCTGTCCAAAGTACCGGAATGGTCACATATACATGGGATAATCCTGGGAGAAAATGCAGCCAGGAATGGATTGCCCATGATAACTGATTTCATAATGCGCAACCGCAATATAACTCCGGGAACTGATTTGTTCATAGCTGCCGGGTCCAGCCCGCAAGATTTATTGGCTCACGTTTATATTGCCGATAATGACATTAATAAATTAGTGCAGGTTAATGAATTGCTGATGGGAGGTTATGTGCCCATAACCATGGGTGATTTTGTTTATAAGTTAATGACCCCGGGAATTGAACCGGCAGTTCCACAATTAAGCCTGGCAGAAGTACCCCATATGAATGAATACGGAGCTTTGGAAGTAAAGCATCCGGAAAAGCCCGATAACAGTCTTAAAAAAATAATTTTAAATGGTACTGCAGTATTTAAAGGCGACAAAATGGTAGGGACTCTGAATAAAGATGAGAGTAAGGGTTATCGATGGCTTAATCCCTCTGTAAAAACGGGAGGGTTTCTAACTATAGCATCGCCTTCGTATCCAGGGGAATATATTAACCTGGAAATTGAAAGTTTTAGATGCAAAACCATTCCCCGAATAAGTAACAATCAAATTAATATGCACCTGGATATTGAGGTTCACATTAATTTTTATGAAACAACCCGGCCAGAACCGGTTGTGGTCAGGGAGATTGAAAGGGCTGCCAATATTGAAATCGCCCGCCAGATTAGAAGCTGTATTAATAAATCCCAGAGCCTTAATAGTGATATTTCAGGGTGGGGCAGAATCCTGGAATCAAAGCACCCCGAACAATGGCATAACCTGAAATCCAATTGGGATAACATCTATCCTTTTATCAAAGCTGATATAAAAGTAAATACTGCTATTAATCACTCCTATCTGAGTAAGAAAGCAGTTAAATTACGCTAAAATGTGGTGAATAATTATGACATTTAATTTAATTTATGTGCTCCTACTTTTTACCGCTCTATTTTTAGGGCTGGAAGCCAGAAATCTTGTAAATCGACAGGATTTTAAAGAACTGTTCATAGCTACCTTGCTACTTGTGCTGGGTTGGGCGTATGGAGTTGATTATGCCCTACATTACAAAGTACTGCCTGATCCCCAATCTTTATTGACTGTTACCCGACCAATTTCTGATTCTTTTGAACAGTTTTTTCAGGTAAAAAGCTAGTTTAATCAAGGAGATAGTATTGTGGATAATAAACTGATAAGCAGCCGGCAACTTGCCTTTTTAATTTTTTTACTCATACCGGGTAGTTCTCTGGTATTCGTACCTGGTATCGCCGCCGCCCAGGATGCCTGGATATCTACCTTGTTAGCTGCCGGAGTTGGTTTGTATGTACTTTATGCCATAATTAAGTTGCACGATATTTTTCCCGGTCAAAAAATAAGCACTGTCAGCACTTCCGTTCTGGGCAAAATCCCGGGAACTATATTAAATCTTTTTTTCTTATGGAGTATTTTTTTATTTCTTCTTGCATTACTTTTTGATTTAAACATGGTACTGGAAATCATTTATCCATTTCTGCCCGATACCTTCTCATATGCTTTGGTAATTCTAACCAGTGCCTACTGTGTTTACAAAGGTTTAATCGCACTTGGCAGGCTGGGGGAATTATTCATCGGCCCCAGCCTGCTGTTAATGTTGGCCGGACTCCTTCTCTTTTTACCGCTCATCGATTTGCCCAACCTGCAACCTGTACTGTCCAACTGGAAACCTGTGGTCGCCGGTACTCTATATGTAGCTGACTGGCCTTTCAATCAAATAGTTATATTTGGACTGTTTCTGCCCCTGGTTACTGACCTGAGTAAAAACAAACCTAAGCTTTATTGGTGGTATCTGGCTGGTGGGCTGGCATTGACACTTTTTACTATGCTTACAATTGCTGCTCTTGGGGTGGAACTTGTTGATATTTATCAATTTCCGATTTATGAAGTATTTCGCCTGGCTGGTTTTGAAGATTTTCAGAGAATAGAATTGGGTTTTTTCCTTCTCTGGTTTATTACCGCAATCACCTGCATCATTATTTATTATCAGGGTCTGAGCTTACTCATACAGGATATTTTCAGCCTGCAGCATTATAAACCATTGATACTGCCGCTGGGTTTATGTCTCCTGGTCTTTGCCATATATATGTTTCCGAATACGGTCGAATATCAATGGCTGGGTTTTAAAGATGTAACCGTTTATACCCTGCCAATTAACTTTCTTTACCCAACCATACTGTTAATAGCAGCTAAGATAAAACAAAAGCGCCTGCACGGGGAAACCTTCCCGATTACATCCCGGCAGGCAAAATAATCTGACTTAATACTTAAATCATATCCGACTTAACAAAGTTGCCAGGTCGGTGAGTGAAGTTCCCTGCTGTTGGATGTGTACCGTAGAAGGGTTGATCTTCCTGATCTTCATACCATGACCCCCGGTAAACAGATTGGACGGCAGCGGCCCTGCCATCTGCAATTCAATACGATTGCCTTTGCGCCGCAAACTTTTAATCTCTTTATGCCTGGCCATTATGCGTAACGAGGCTATGTGCAGAAAATTTTCCACCGGCAACGGAAACTTGCCGAAACGATCCAGCAGTTCCCGGCTGATTTCCTCCACTTCCTTTATCTCGGTGGCCAGGAGCAAACGCCGGTAAATCCTCATTTTAGTACCGGAATCCGGTATATAGCTATCAGGAATATAGTAGTCCACATCAATATCCATCTGAGGATTAAACTGTTCAGTTGATGAAACTTCACCTTTCAAACGGGCTGTTTCCTGTTCCAGCAAGCGGCAGTAGAGGTCAAATCCTACCGCATATATAAAGCCAAGTTGTTCCGGCCCCAGTATGTTCCCGGCTCCCCTAATTGCCAAATCCCGCAGGGCAATTTTCATACCCGAGCCCAAGTCACTAAATTCTCGACTCGCATTTAGACGCTTTTGCGCGGTTTCACTGATAACCCGGTCCCGCCGATAGGTCAGGTAAGCATAAGCCAGGCGATTGGACCTGCCCACCCGCCCGCGTAATTGATAAAGCTGGGCCAGACCCATGCGGTCAGCGTCATCAATAATAATAGTATTAACATTGGGCATGTCCAGACCGGATTCAATGATGGTAGTACAGAGAAATACCTCGTGTTTGCCCTTAATAAGATCCATCATCACGCGGGATAGTTCTTCCTCTTTCATTTTACCGTGTCCCACCGCTATGCTGATATCCGGAAGCAAAGCCTGAATCCTAAGTCGTACCTGGTAGATGTCTTCAATGCGGTTATGTACAAAAAACACTTGTCCGCCACGGTCAATTTCGGTCTGGATGGCATCCCTTATGATATCTTCATTGTATTCCAATACATATGTAGTAATCGGATAACGTTCCGGGGGCGGGGTTTCGATTACGGTCATATCGCGTAATCCGGCCAGGGACATGTGCAGACTGCGGGGAATTGGGGTGGCCGACAGACTGATTACATCCACCAATTCTTTCATGGCTTTTATTTTTTCTTTCTGGCCTACGCCAAAACGATGTTCTTCATCAATTATTAACAAGCCCAAATCTTTAAATTCAACATCTTTCGAAATCAGACGATGCGTTCCAATCACGATATCAATGACGCCTTTTTTCAGGTCAGCAATTATTCTTTTTTGTTGAGCCGTACTGCGAAAACGGCTTAGTACCTCAATGGAAGTGGGATATTCGGCAAAACGCTGCTGAAAAGTCATATAGTGCTGTTCAGCCAGTACCGTAGTCGGAACCAGCAGAGCCACCTGTTTGCCATCCATTATGGCTTTGAATGCTGCCCGCATGGCTACTTCCGTTTTACCATAGCCAACATCTCCGCAGATTAGGCGTTCCATAGGCTGAATTGATTCCATGTCTCTTTTCACATCATTTATGGCGGTTAGCTGGTCCGGGGTTTCCTGATAAGGGAAACGACTCTCAAATTCACTTTGCCAGGGTGTATCAGCGGAAAAGGCGTATCCCTCGCGAGCCTGGCGGGCCGCATATAATTTGAGCAGATCTTCGGCCATATCCTGAATGGATTGTGATACCTTGCGCTTGGTTCTTTCCCATTCATTGCCTCCCAGTTTGCTGAGTCGGGGTTCACGCTCTTCAGAAGCAGTATATTTGAATAGATGATCAGTTTTTTCCAGGGGCAGATAAAGCTTATCGGTTCCGGCATACTGAAGCAGGATATACTCACGGGTTACCCCGTCAGTTTCCACCTGTGTAACTCCGCGAAATATTCCAATCCCATAGCTGTCATGAACTACATAATCACCCAGCTTCAAGTCTTCCAGCAATAAGCGTTCCTGACCGGGGGCTTTTTTACGCTTCGAAGTTTTACCGCGCGCAGTTCCCCAGATATCTTTTTCCGTAACCAGAGCCAGTTGCAGAGTGCTACTGATGAACCCCTTTTCCAGCCTGAAATTTACTATTTCCGGACCGCTTATGTGCTGTTCAATTAATTCCTGCTGTAATTGTTCACGGGCGGTTCTGCTGCTGACGGCCAGTTTAACCTGATAACCTTTGCCCATCCATTCCCGCAAACGTATAAATAAAGGTTCCAATTGACCGAAAAAAGGTTCCATATCCTGTACGGAAATATGCTCCATCAGTGCTACCCTTACCTGTGGTATGTTTCCGGGGAAAAACGAGTGCCAGGTGGTTACTTTTTCCTGAATAGCCTGCATTAGTCGCTCTCGCTGTACCAGAGGTATTTCACGAACCGTCTGTTCTTCCCGACGGGCTTCTTTGATTGCAGTCTGGTAACGCTTGCAGTTACGATCAAAGTTACGGTAAAAATCCCGCGGTTCATCAAAGAATATCCAGCTATCGGTGGGAAGGTAGTCCAATAATGTATCTCCGTTTTCATCACCCAATGTCTCATCAGCGCAGGTTATAATCAACGAGTTTTCCGCCTTTATACTGCGCTGACTGTCCAGATTAAAACGGCGCATGCTGTCAATGTAATCACCAAAAAAATCTATGCGGCAAGGTTCCAGGTCGCCTACCGGGAAAACATCCAGTATGCCTCCCCGCAAAGCAAATTCACCGGTACGACTTACGGTATCGCTGCGCTTATAACCTGCGGCCACCAGGTTTTCCAGCAAGTTGCGCAGGGATTGTTCCTCATTAACTTTAAGATGTATGGTGAGTTGTTCCATTTGCTGTGGCGACATAATGGGAAACATAAAGGCACCCGGAGTAGCTATGATAATTTTTTGTTTGCGGGGATGAGTTGTACACTCACGAAGAGTTATAATCCGCTGTTCTTCCACGCGCGAATAGTTTTCTTTTAAAAAGATTAATTCCCGGCCCAGAAACAGAAACAGACGCTGTTCGTCAATAAAGGCTTTCAAGTCGCGCAGCAGGTCGTAAGCCTTTTCCTCATCATGGACCATACAGAGGGTAGTTGTACCTGTCTGTCTGACCAGCTCAGATAATACATAACTACTGGCAGTTGCTGACATACCAGTCAGCAATATATGGTCCTGCTGCTGCAAAACTTGCAGCAGACGGTTTAACAGTTGGTTTTGCATTACCATATAAACCTCCCCACAGTCAAAGGTTGGACACTGCTTTTGCAGCCCCCATTAAGATAATATTATTTAAGTATCGCAATTATTTATTAATCCCGGTATTTAATAGACACGGCAACCTTAATTGTGTTCATACCCAAAGGGTTGAACACATCAGTAGTCCTGTGGGCAACCTTAATTGTGTTCATACCCAAAGGGTTGAACACATCAGTAGTCCTGTGGGCAACCTTAATTGTGTTCATACCCGAAGGGTTGAACACATCAGTAGTCCCGTGGCAGAATCATCACATGAATATTTTTAATTATAGTAGGTCTGCCGGGGAGAAACACTGGCGGCAAACCCCATTTCATCAGCACAATCATTACAAATACCCAGCATTTCTACACTGCCTTCCTGTCCGGGCATCTCGGAAAGATCAAATATCTGCTGACAGATTTCACATATATGATAAACCTTCATTGTATTGCCCCCTTGTCCTTTTTCATAATTTAGCCTTAATCGAGGGCAAATATACTAGTTAATAGACGTGGGAATCCATTATTTAATAGACACAGATAACACAGATTTAATATGATTTTCACAGCAACATTAATTGCGGAGCCATCGGCGGGGCATCAGTAGTCCCCGCCAGGGGGATTTATTATTAATTTAATATGGCGTCAGGTTATTTACGGTGAATGAGATTCATTGTTTTTGAGGACTTATCTTTTGTTGTCATCTTAAGCGGAGCGAAGCAACATTTAAAGTGTATTCATAACCAAAGGTATGATCAAAAAAGAATAACCCTGCTCAAAATATAATCTAACTCACCATGGGTAGCTTAACTTATAAGATATTAATAATTAAAAAATAAAACAATCAGGGAAAGTCAGGTTAGTCAGTTTCTGAATTTCTAAAAGTCCCTCGTTAATAATATATTACTCACCATAAATATTCTGTACTCAATTAAAAATCTGTGTACATCCGCGAAAATCTGTGTAATCTGTGTCAGAAAAACCTAACTCCTCAGGCCTCACTTTTGGTATTGTATTCATTCATGGTGCGGTCTATGCCATGTTGTACCCAGCATTCAGCTGCATCGGCTGCCCGGCTGATGGTCTGATTCATTATTTCCTGTTCGCGGGAAGAGAACTTGCCCAGTACCCAATCAATGGTTTCATCTTCGGGTCTGCCAATGCCCAGACGCAGGCGGGCAAAACCCCGGCCTCCCAATCTTTCTATAATGGAAGTGACTCCTTTGTGGCCGCCGGCTCCGCCTTCACTCCGAACGCGCAGGGTTCCGACCGGCAAATCCATGTCGTCATAGATTACCAGCAGGTCCTCAAGTCCCAGTTTATAATAGGCCAATAATGGTTGTACCGCCCGTCCGCTAAGATTCATATAAGTCAGCGGTTTTACAATTAATACTTTTTCACTGCCTACTCTGATATGACCAATTATGGCGTCATATTTGCTTTCCTGCCGTTCTACTTTATGACGACGGGCTAATTCTTCCGCCACCTGAAATCCAACATTGTGACGGGTACTATGATATTTTTTACCGGGATTACCCAGACCAACAACCAGTTTCATCGCCATTTCCCCTTGAAATGAAAAAATTTCATATAGAATTTTTACTCATTGGTTTAAGTAATATAACGGTCAAAGTAATAAAGCCCCGGTAAACCGGGGCCACTTTGCTAAAATTATTCCTCATCCGGTGCTGCCTCTGGTTCTTCTGCTGTTTCTTCCTCTTCGACAGCTGCTCTGGATGGAGCCAATACGGCTGCCAGCATGGTTTCCAAGTCAGTAAGTATCTCTACCCCCGGTTCTACCACCAGATCAGCTACCACCAGCTTATCGTAGCGCATCCACACTGACGGTGAAGCGCGTGCAGTGCAAGGAGGAATTTTCTCCG
>JAQVWB010000190.1 GCA_028698695.1 Syntrophomonadaceae bacterium
TTTCCGAGTATACCAATGTAGTGACTGGCACGATATTTCTGGCCGCAGTTCTGGTCCTGGTGATGCTGTTCTTTGAAAAACTCAAGGACCGGGCCCTGCGCTGGACGATCAGTTCGGAGTGACAGAGCATTCTCAATATAAACCAGTTTTTCTCTGCTCAGTCGTGGCGGGCAGCACCGTTATTAATGGATAATAATTGAGGAGGATTGTTATGATAAAAGCTGCGAACTTTTGCAAACAGTATTGGGGAACCTTCCTTATGGTCGCAGCCTTACTGATCTTTTATGACTATGCCAGCAACAATAGGATTATCGACCCATTCCTGTTTCCCCCTCCGGAGAGGATAAAAACTGCTTTTTCCAGAAATATTGAGACCCTTTTTATTGGAATGCGCTATTCATTCAGGCTCTTGTTCCCCGGTCTGGCTATAGGTACAGCCATTGCCCTGCTTTTGGGTATCCCCATGGGATTGAAAAAGGTTATCCGACGGAATCTGTATCCCATAGTCTACTCGCTCAGTGTCATTCCCATAGTTTTGCTGACACCCTTCTGCATTAACCTGACCAGCAACTTTGCCATGGCATCGGTATGTCTGGTGGTTTACGGCACTACCTGGCCCACACTCTTTGCGACTATAACCGGCATTCAGACCATTGACAAGCGCTATTTGGACCAAGCGGCTGTTCTGGAGGTCAAAGGGGCGGAGAGGATGTTCCGGATCCTGCTGCCCGCTGCCATGCCCGCTATTTTAGCCGGTTTTATCAATTCGCTGCGCATCGCCTTCCTGGCCCTGGTTTACGCGGAGATGTTCGGTGCCAAATACGGGATGGGCTACTTCGTTCAGTACTACTACACCCTCGGCAGATTCGAAAATGTCATAGCCGGCATGATCTTCCTGATTGTCATACTGATTTTGGTTATGCAGGTTTTTGAAAGGATCAAGGACCGGCTGCTCAGGTGGACCATTGACTGATATTGGGGCAGATGGCTGGCAAACGGTTGTTTTAAGCATGAACCTAATAAATTGGTCAGATTGCTAACCGCATTATAAAAATAATTATTATATGAGGAGGAATCAAGATGAAAAAAAATATATCAAAAATCATCCTGGGACTACAATTACTGGCATCCATACTGATTATTGGAGCAGTTTGCAGCTGGGCTCCGGTCTGTGACGGGCTGCTCGAACTTAAAAACGGCAACATGGTCCATATGAAGTGTTTTTATACCGCGCAAGCTTCGGTTGCATTGGCTATAATCATGTTTATTGCTGCAATCATGGCCTATTTATCGAAAACCGATCACCGCAAAGTGCAATGGATTGTCTTTATACTGGGAGTTATGCTGATTGCTAATACGATGGATTCCGCAATAGGCATTGGCATTTGTAAAAAAGTCATGGCCTGTCACGAAACTGCGGTATGGATAAAAAGCGCTGGAATTGTTGCCATTTTAAGCAGCTTGTTGGATATTGCCGTGAATACCAGCGACCCCTACCAATAATACCGCAATCAAGTTAACGGCAAAGACATAATAAGCAGGTTCCAGGCATTCGCTGGAACGTAAGATTCATTGGATGCCTGGAATTCATTATTTGGAAATATTAATGCGAAAACAATTCAGAACAATAGGGAGGTTCTTGTATGTGGTTTTTGGCCTGGCGCAACTGCAGTCGCAGAAAAGGTCAGTCTTTGCTGACTGTGGGTATTACCGCGCTGACGGTTTGCACTTTCGTACTTATAATTCTGTTCTTCTCCGCTGTTCAAAGCAGCCTTAAGATTTCTGCAAACCGCCTGGGGGCTGATCTTATCGTCCTGCCCAATGAAGTCGAAGCAGATGCATTTCAAACCGTTTTTACCGGGGAGCCTTCGAACTACTATATGAAATGTGATGTATTAGACAAGCTTCAAGGAATAGCAGGTATCGAACAAATGACTTCCCAGTTTTATACCCAGACCCTCAATGAATCATGTTGTTCGGTTGGGATTGAAATGCGGCTGGTGGGCTATGAGCCGGAAAGTGATTTTATCCTGGTTCCCTGGTTTCTATCGCAAAAGAAATCTTCACTCGCTGATGATGAGATGCTTATCGGATCCAAGGTGCAAGTCTGGCTGGGAGGTCGTACCAGGCTACTGGGCGAGAACCTCAAGGTAGTGGGACAGCTTGAGGCAACCGGTACCGGTGTGGATCGAGCCGTCTTTGTAAATATTGCAACCGCCCGGCGGATGGCCGCCAACAGTCAATATCTTCAACATCTATACCAGGAGAACGGCCCCAATGAACTGATCTCCTCTGTATTGATTAAAGCAGACAGCAAGTATCAAACAAAAGATATGGTGAAGGAGATCAATCGCCTGGATCTTCCGGTCAGAGCATATGCCACCGGCGGGCTGGTCAGCAGTATGCGCAAGCAAATTGAAGCCATCCAGCAGGTAGTTGTCGGGGTATGGCTGGCCCTACTACTGGTTGCGGCCCTGGCCCTGATTGGCCGTTTTACGGCATTGGCTCGGGAGCGTAAAAAGGAAATTGGGTTATTGAGGGCCATAGGTGTGCAAAAAAACAGTGTTTTTGGGCTGGTCATGCTGGAATCTGGGATATTGGCCGGCGCAGGCGGATTATTGGGGAGCGCCACCGGGGTTATAGCCGCTTTCCCTCTTTTGGGAGCATTGGAACAATCTCTTCAGTTACCGGTCACCCAATACTCCATAGGAAATTTAGGGTTTAGTACTTTAGGAGGGATACTGCTTGCTCTTTTGCTAGGCTTTGTTGCTTCCGCATATCCGGCCTGGCGAAGCTCTGCTGTGAGCCCGCAGGAAACAGTTGCCAAAGGAGAGTTGGATTAGTATGACGATTTGCAGGGTTGATTCATTAAGTAAGTATTTTACCATGGGGGAAATTGTAAAACCTCTCGATAAGGTATCCTTTAAATTGGAGGCAGGAGATTTTGCAGCTATTGAAGGCCCGTCCGGCATTGGGAAAAGCACCCTGCTTTATACCATTGCCGGCCTGCTCGAACCCAGTGAGGGGAAAATATCCCTATTTGAAAAGGATATGAGCAGGCTTTCAGATAGAGAAAGAAGCCGTCTGCGAGCTGAGAAAATTGGTTTTGTCTTTCAGGAAGCGATCCTGCTTCAGGCGCTGACTGTTAAGGAAAATCTGCTTTTCACTCAGAAATACAATAAAAAGAAAGATTCTGAACGTATTGATAAACTGCTGGAAAAGTTCGGTTTAACAGACCGAATAAAGTTCCTGCCTTACCAGCTCAGCGTCGGGCAAAGACGACGTCTGGTCATGGCCCGGGCTCTGTTGAACGACCCGATATTGCTTTTAGCTGACGAGCCAAGTAATGATTTAAACGAAGCCTGGATTGAGATAATTATGGAAGCTTTGAAGGATATCAGTAAAAAAGGCGGAGCCGTGATCATGGTTACCCATGACCCTCAGTTGGCTGCACAAGCCGGGAAACGCTATTATCTGAAGGAAGGTAAACTGGCAGAAAAAAATTAAGGAAGATTTTTGATATTTCAACTTTAATCAAGGATGCAGTTGAAGGGATGGTGAGGATATGATGACCGTGACCGGGATGGATTTTGTGTGCAGGGGAGATAAGGGCATTGAGATACCTCGGGAAATAGTTCAGCGCAGGGGATTCGAGTTTCCTGCGGTCCATAACAGCAGTTCTGAGATGGCCAGACTGGCCAGGGAAATCAAATTATATAAGCAAAGTAACCTTTGTATGCTGCCGTTCTGTTCGACAGTTGAAACAGAAGCACTTGGCGGTATAGTGAATATGGGCAGCGAAAGCTCCGGGCCACGGATCAGCAGGTTTACATTTGACGGCATGGATCAGCTTAAAGAACTGAAAAATATGGATTTTGAATCGGGAAGGATTAAAGAAGTGCTTGATGCAGTTGAACTCCTAAGGCAATCAGGGGAAATCGTTAGCCTGAATGTTGGGGGACCGTTTACTGTAATAGCTTCTCTTATAGATCCAGTAGTTTTCTATAAAGCAATAAA
>JAQVWB010000019.1 GCA_028698695.1 Syntrophomonadaceae bacterium
CAATTATATTTTGAATGTACTGAATATGCTCAAATTTCAGCTTCCCAACTAATTCAGAATTACATATCCTGGAATAGTCCTCGCACACATTTTTTACTAAAGGTATTTCATCTAACAAAACCCCATACTCAAAATTTCTTTTAAGCCCTGACTGTGTCAAGTTTGCGGAGGTAATTATCGCTTGTTTATCATCAAATATATATATTTTGGCATGCAATCTTTGGAAATTATACACTGCGCCTCCATTCTGTAAAATGGTTCCAAGTGCGTTTATATCAGAAGACTTTCTGCAATAACTCATGAGATTAACATTTGTAATTAGCGAAATACTGCAACCAGTATAAACATTTTCATAAATCTGATTAACTATATTGCTTTTGATAAAAGGTGAACATAGTTTAACATTATCTTTTGCCGAGGCAACTAAGTTAAGAAATTCATCATATATTGCAGTATTTAGAATTCGCATGATAATTTCTCCAATAAAAAATGTTTTTAATCGATATAACTATATTCCAATAATCCCCCTGGATAATGTTTGTACTGAGCAATTGCCTTTTTCCCCCAGCCCATTTGAGAAAAGGTTTTGCTGCTATCTCTTTATAACGATAACTCATGCGTAACACTCCATTGTTAATAAAATTCATGATAAGATCTAATTCATGCTCAAATTATTTTTATATAGCAATTTTTCATCCCGGTTTTAAAACATTATTTCTTAAAATGTATATAATCAGTATTGGCGCTGGCAATAAGCTTGTTTTCAAGGTTATGGGCTTCGGCATACATATGGGTAACCGTCCTGCCTGCAGAGGTTATGCTGGCCTTTACAATCAGTTCATCCCCTGCGAAAATCGGTCGATGATAACTGGTATGTATATACAAGGTTGTAGTTAAACTCATCATAACCGCATGGCTCAGAGGGCCAAATACATTATCAAATGCAGCTGTAATGTAGCCACCCTGCATTGACCCGGCCGGGTTTAAGTATGATTCCAATACCGGAAAGCCTACTGTCAGACTTTTATCCGGTACATATTCAATCATCCTGCCTTGCATGGACATAAAACAGGCGGGTGCTGCTCCTATATCACTCATGACTTTTTCATCGATATTGGCATTTTCTGATCCTGTATAAGCATTCATTGAGAGGCCTCCTATGTTGTAACATAATAGCAAATCCTATAATTAATTTACTTCTTCTTCAAATTAGAGCAAACTCCTTTTCACAGCTTCGAATTATAGCTATTACTAAACCAAATTGACAGCACCAGTAAAAATACAATGCGTGCTGCAAGTGTTTGAATTCTTTATTATCTTTTCTCATACTTTTCGGCATTACGCTCTCTAAGAGTTTTAAAGACTATCCTCTATTCATCTCCACCAATAGTTTTATATACATCATCAACTACCATGGCCAATTCAAATGGAAGTTTAAATCCAATTAATTCAGCAACTTCAGCATTAATACTAATTTTGGTTGCACTTTGAAAGGTCTGCTCCAGATCGCGCGGTTTCGCGCCTAAAAGACATCGGCCAATATTATCGGCACCAAATCTGCCAATGTTCACTTCATCCATGACTGATACTGTTATCAAAGCTCCATTCTCCACTTCTATGTTGCCCAACTGAGAAAATATCGGTATTTTTTGGTCATATAAGGGGTGAAATAACTCAGGGAGCTTTTCGCTTTCCAGAGAAGCAATAGTTACATATACTGCGTCAACCTGACCAGCCAGTTTATTGTAGGCAGCTTGTACTTCCTGATAGTAGCTAGGGTATTCTTCAGGGGAAACGGGTTCTTTTACATAGTATCGAACTATCTCAAACCCTTTTTCTTCAGCCAGGCATTCCATCTCATTAACGGCTGAATATACCCTGGCGGCATCTGAATCCTCATAAACCATTCCTACCTTTTCAAATCGGACTATATCATAACAAGCCCGGGTCTGGCGAACAAAGCGCTGCTCATCTATATGGGCCCATACATTATCCTTACCGGAGTCGTCTGCTGAGTTAATAATACCTGATCTTACCGCATTGGAAGCAGCAAAAACAAATATATTGGTGTCATGATCAGCATTACTAAGCAAATTTCCTGCCGCTGCCCCCATAACCACTACCAGATCTATATCATTCTTATTCTTTAACCGGTCAACGAGGTCTTCCTGGTTGAAATCGGGATCACGTAGATTATAGGCAGCATCGTTCTCAAACTCAATGTAAGGGCTTACATCCCTGGTCGATAACCAGTCCCAGATAAGTTTGCTTTCACCGCTATCCGCCACCTGGTCAAAACCGTCCAGATTATTTATCCAGCCAAGTTCCTCCAAACCATAAACTAATGCAATTAGTGTATTGGGGTAAGTAATAAAATTCTCACTCTCACAGTAGGCGATTCTCCATTTACTGCCGTCGGGTTTAGCTTTCGGTTGGTCATATTCCGAACTGTCAGCTCTAATGGTTCCTATAAACAGAAATGCTGTCAGCAGGCAGAAGATTAACATAGTAGATAAAACAATAATCTTCTTCAATTTTTCTCCTCCCCGATCACACAATAGTGGTTACCACTGAAAAGATTTTTCTCAACTTTATCAGCTACTGCCCGACAAGAAATACAATTGTTGCTAAAATGGCAATTATTGCAGGGCTCTCCCCTATTGTCCTCAAACTTGCGTAGCTTATCCAAAACCTCAGAATGCCACCAATAATCCTCTATTTGATCATAGTTTTCCGGATAGAGTAAATGCCTGCAGGGGGTTAAATTACCGTCAACATCAACCGATATGCCATTTCGACCTGCACCACAACCTTTATTGAAACCTATATTACGATTCAGTAGGTAAGAGTTATAGATATACGCTTTCATAGTGGAAAAACATGGTTCTACAACAAGCTCTATATCCTGTTGGCTATGTTTTTTTATGTAATCGGCCAATATTAAGAAGTTTTCCCGGCTTAACGCTGCCTGGAGAACATATTCGGAGTCCGGTTTCGAGTCTAAAATTACAATTTGTTTTACTCCCAGACTTTGCGCCAGACTAACCAGATTAGGAAAGTCTGCAACATTATCATTCCTGGCCACCCAGTTAATATAGTAATTGTCCTGGTTATCCTTCTGTAACAGCTTAAGTGCATTTATTGCTAATTCATATCCATCACGGGACAGTTGATTTACTTCCGGAGTTGAACCATTAAGTGAAACATATATTTCACCAACACCGGCATTTTTTAGCCTTTGCAAACGGTATTCATCCAACCCCCATCCAGAGATGGCTATAGCTGAATGTAAGCCCTGTTCTTTTATAGCCTGTAATAATTCATCCAGAAAAGGGTAAACCAAGGTTTCTCCACCGCTGAGATTTATAAAAGGTATCTTCAGTCTTCCAGCTTGCTCTATATATTTTAAGGCAATATTTTTATCTATGTCTTTTCCCCGGTTTAAGTCGCAATAACACTGGGGACACCTCAACGGGCAACGGGTAGTCAGCTCAATGTTCATTATTTCGGGGATATGCATAGCCCGATGGGGTGCGTTGACTGCCATACACTCTTTAATTAATGTTTTTAGTTCTGATTTCTCTGCAAAACCTATATCATCATCTATAAAGCCATTTCCAATCAGCAAACCTATGTACTCATTCATTTCACCATCATTCAGCCATTGATCAAGAATAGCGATCTGCTTGCCTGATACCTTATGGGTTCTGTTGCTGGTAAAATTATAAGCAATTATAGAATCTGGTTCAGCACGAAATAGTCTTCTCATATACATACCTCGTATTCTGGATCGGGGTTGATTATAGCATCCTGGCATACATTATTTTTATTCCATCATGGTCCTTAAATTGCGAATAGCCCCGATAATCATTTTTTAATAATTCCTGCTGTTCTTCAAAGGATGTGTTGGAGACTATCACTGTATTTGCAGTATCAAGCCGGACTGGATTTACAAAATCTCTGTATACAACAAATCTATCCCACCCAAAATACATCTTGGTTAATTTTGCTATGTATAATCCCATAGAGGTAACAGTTTCAATACTTGGATAATTATATGGTGAAACGGTAGTAAATAAATATCTGGATGCTGTGCGTTTTTGTAATCGATTTGCCAGAATTCCTGCCATCCGATATTGTAATTTATGCCCTCTTAAATCAGGATCAACCAGCGACAACTCCAATTGAGCCACCCGAAATAGTTCTTCTTGGCTGAAATTCAATTCCCGGGCCATATTATTTTCATAAGGTACCTCAGACAACAACGAACAGGCCGCGTATAGATTATTGTCGATATACAGTCCCAGTGCTTCCCCGGCACCTTCGAACAACTGCACCATCTCTTCTTGAGTAATGGGTACATATAATTCTTTTTGTTCCATAATGTCAATTAATCTGCCCTGTAATTTCATCACAGAAGACAAGTCGCTTATGTCCAATACCCGCAGAACATAATCATGCATATTGATATCTGATTTTATTGAAATACTTCCCTTTTCCAATACTTCTTTAACTATTGCTTCCATAATATCATCCACCAATCATGCTGATTTCACTTATGTGTTTTATATCCAAATGATAAATCTGTCCCAATGCCTCCAGTAATTTGTTTTCTATGTATTCCCACTGGTCAACTGGTGTATAACCTGAATAACGGGAACGGCAGATGTCTATCAAACCGGGTTTAAGGTTATTGTTGCTTAAAAAGTCAATGAGTCTGGTAATTCTTTTATCAATTAATTCCGAAGTTGCTTTTTTCATATTCGGGATCTCCTGCCATTCACGATAATGCATATAGTATCCATCAGAATCACAACTGACACTGACCCCGGCAGCCGGCAGAATTCTAAAAGGATGATATTTATTGTTATGGAAATCTTCAAAGGCTTTTTTTGTTATTTCTATTTTTTTCTCAACTGAAGACAGAGAGTTATCGCAAGAGAAATAATCCAGATCAATATCAAGGATTAATGACTGACTGGTTGAAAATTTGCTTGCCAACCCAATTTCCTGGTGGGTATAAAATTGGTACTTGCCCCAGGTATCATCAGTTGATTCCAACTGTAACCTGAATAATGGTACAATTTCGCCTATACGGAAAAAGGTCCCTGCGGATTTATAGGAAGCCACATAACAATTGGTCCTCTTTCCGCTAACAGCATCATATCTGCATAAATGTGTATAGTTATTAATTATACCCCGATATATAGCCGGTATAATAAAGCTGGCTATACCAAACTGTTCATATACGAAATCGTATATTTTGTTGAGATCATCTTCCAGTTCATCAATAGATTTGTCCAGCCTGGCAATTACCATATCATCATGATTATCAACATGTAGCAAGGTATTGCCTACCGGATATATAAACCGGTTTAAATATGCGTAACACCAAATAAAATAGGCTTCATGATGTTCTTCCATAATAAATAATGGAATTTTAGGTGCATTTGTCACAACATTCACTCCCGGATTTATTTACTCGTTAACCATGATGGTTTGAGATACGGCGGCAAAATATAAGCATACCCGTCTTCGGTGATTATTTCCGGTTCCTCTTCCAGAAATACTATGTCCGGCACCTTCATATCATCGCCAATTACTTTGCGTATAGCAGCTCTACTGTCATTTAAACATAGTTCTCTATATTCTTTATCAAGCATAGACTTATGGGCAATTTCCTTAAAAATATTTTGTATTTCCCGGTCGTCTAATGATGCCATAACAACCTCTTCTTCCCTGGTCTGCGTTGTTTTTAAGTTCCTGCCAGCAAACATCTTTTTTAAATAAACCCCTGCATATCTTAGATAGGCCTTTACCCCTAATTCTTCTTCCGGCAAAAGACTTACTTTGAAATGTGAAATGTCTTTGATAATCGCGGTAAAACCATACTCAGGCCCTAAATAACAACCCTCACTACCTGACCAAGCCATAACTCCCCGCTTTTTTACATCAGTACAGAGCTGGTGTTCTTCCAAGTTCTCCAGGAAAGACAGTAGCATTTGATTTTTTCCCAAGCCAAAATTAATCCCTATTTTTTTTGATACACCCTGACTCGAGACATCAAAATCCAGGATATACTGACCATCACTATATTGATCCACCAATTCAAATAAATCATTTAACCGGGAAAAAGATCCGACCCAGCCGATTCGAGACAGATAGTCTTGGGTTTGTTCCCGGCTTAATTCTGCAGTAAATATTCTTACCTGGTCATTGGTTCTAGCCAGCATCATCCCGACTTGAAACAAACCAACTTCAGAAGGTAACTGTTGCATCACAAATTGAATGTTGGGGGGTATTGTCTTTAACTGTTCATTCTCCAGTAATGGTTTTAAGCTCAACAATAACAGATCAAAATCAATAACCGAGCCACTTTTTATCTGACTGGCATTAAAGAAAAAACAGGGTTGGGGGATCTGCTGGTCATATTCGTCATAATCCATTTCCAGCCAGATATCTTCGATGTCATTTGACCAATGCTTTATAAAGTCAGCGACCCTTATCCAGCTATCGTCCCCCGCCATACTGGCAAAATAACTGCTTTGCAAGCCATTGAGTAAACATTCCTTTTCTTCAGTCAATACCCGCAAAGAAAAATCCACTTGGGCAATTTCAGAAGTTAGTGATGTTTCCATTATATATTCACTGGCTGCAAAATCTTTGAAGCATACAGCTATTCTGTCTATTTTTTGTCTGGTTTCCTGAGAAATAATCTCCAACGGCAAAGTCGTACCTATACCGTCAAGATACTGTTTAATGTTTCCATTTATATAAACGCTACCATCTTGCATCCGAGATCCTTCTTAATATAGGCTTCGCTGTTCTTTGGAATTTTCCCAATTCTCCGTTGTAGCCATTCATCAGGTCATTAATAAAACTACCACCGGCTACATCCTCAAGGTCATCATCGGAAATCTCCCCGTTGGCCGCTTTGGCGGCAGTCTTGACGATCACATCTTTTAACCTATTAATCTCTTCCAAGCTGAATTCCAGCCCGTTTTCATGCAAGAAGCTTTGTACCTCTTCCGAATTTTCCAAGCTAAACAGTTTTTCTCCAAAACTTTTATCTTCCTTTATTTTTGCTTGTAACTTGGCTAATTTTTGTTCCATATTATTTATCCTTTCAATTATAATTTATTGATTAATTTACTTTACGCCAATAATTGCTGATATAATTTTTGGCTTTGTTCTTTAAACTGCTCAGACAATTCCCGGCCTGCTTCTATTACCGATAGAGCTTCATCATTACGCCCCATATCAGATAACACAATCGCCAGATCCAGATAGGGGTCCATAAAACTTTTATCTGTAAGGGACACAGCCTTTCTCAGCAGTTCAATCCCCTCATCAGGTTTTTTAAGATGATAAAGACATAAACCTTTGCCTTTCAGAGCATAAGTTGACAATGGGTCCCTCTGTAATACTCTTTCATTTGCCTCCAGAGATTCCTGGATGTTACCCAGTTTGAAATTGACATAGCCATACAGATTCCACAAATCAATATCAGCTTCCTTACCAGTTCTTTGTAAGGCAATATTTAGAGCACTTTCAGCTAATTGACAATAATCTTTTTCTACATAATTGCGTCCCATGGAAACTAATTCTTCTGTTGAAAATCTATCAAACTGGTTTATTCTGTCCTTTATCGCATGATTATAGGAACAATAGCGGTTCTCAGCATAGATACTACCTCCGGTAGTCAGTTTGGAGTTGGCACAGCCACCCAGACACCTGTCACCAAAGCGGCATTTTTTACAGAATCCACCCAGAGATTCTTTACGCATATTACGATTCCAACTGAAATTATCTGGATTTTCCCATATTTCCCGCAACGACTGATTGCGGATACTACCTTCAATATATTCTCGCTCTCTTATTGAGGTACACCCCAGAATATCGCCGTTATGGAGTATCCCAAAAGTTTGTTTTCCGGCAGTACAAGCACTTCTGGAATATGCGCCATCACATCGGTGTTTAAAAAGTTCTATTTCCTTGAGGTTGTAATAGCCAATACAATCTCCCAGCATTACTTCAATGGAAGACTCCAACATGCACTGATAGGCAAAATCAATAACCGTATCAATATCAGCAGGCTGTATAACCATGTCATGATGTCCGGCAAAATTGCCCATAGGAAATCCCATTTGCACCTGCCATTGCTTAACATCACGTTTCAGAAGTTCCTGTTTTAGCTCTGCCAGCTCACCCAGATTCATGTTGTTAATAGTAGTAATGGCAGTTACGTTTATACCCCGTTGCCTGCTTAGCTCGATGGCTTGCATAGTTTTCTGATAAGAACCTTCCCTGCGAATATAATCATGGGTCTTATTTAAACCATCGAGACTAAAGGCAAACGTTCCCACACCTGCTTTAACAGCTTTGTCCAACATCTCTTCATTGATAAGCCAACCATTAGTAATAATATTTGGAATAACGCCGTTTTCAGATAACCTTCGGGCAATTTTATGCCAATCTTTTCTGGTAGTCGGCTCACCACCGGACAGAGTAACCCATTGCAATCCCATTTCTCCAATTTGGTCACATAAATCTAAGGCTTCTTCAGTATTCAGTTGTCCTGGGAGTGCTTCATGGCAGCTGGAACCACAATGTTTGCACCTCATGTTACACCCCATGGTTATTTCCCAGACTGCCGTTACCGGCTTATTAAACATTATCTTCTTGGTGGTATAGGGGGCCATTTCCAACCTGTTCCTCCACCAGGGAAAGGTACTCCATAGGCACATACCATACCGCCCGGCTTCTTCATTACTCCTCCAGCAACATCTTCAAGTTGGTCATCCGTCAGTTCATCCGTATTTACTGCCGGAATTATCAGGTGTAATACTTTGATGCTCTCCACATGGACTTCCACCTTAGTGTCTTCAGGAAATTCCACTTCAAATTCTTTTTTTATTGCTGCTTTGGGGTCATTTATCAGTGCCAGACGAAATTCATCACTTTCCCTGGCTTTATCAGCAATTAATTGGTTCAGCTCCAAAGTTGTTAAGTTTTTTGTATCCATAATTTGCCTCCTCTTTTCGTTTATCTTTAGGCTATAAAGCAACTACCATCTGCGTCCGCCTACTGTTATAAAATTACTTATCCCATCGATGATTGAATCTATTGAAGAACCAATTGAACCACCTGCTACATTCTCCAAGTCTTCATCACTGAGTTCCCCACCTTGTTGCTTGCCTACAGCTTTTATGAGTGCATCCTTTAATTGCGCTATTTCGTCCAGACTGAAATCAATGCCATTATCTTTTAAATAACTTTGCGCCTCTTCCGAATTTTCCAAGCTAAACAGTTTTTCTCCAAAACCGTTATCTTCCTTTATTTTTGCTTGTAACTTGGCTAATTTTTGTTCCACTCTACATCCTCCTTTCAATTTATTAAACTTAATTAAAGTTTAATAAAATTAATTAAGTAACTACCATCTTCCTCGGGTAACATTGTGTGTAAAATTAGCAGCAGTAATTGTAGCACTAATAGCCGCTATTCCAGTAGTAACAGCAATTCCTCCTGCTACTTCCCCTAAATCTGCATCGCTTAATTCGCCCTTTTCTGCCGTCTTTACCAAGGCATTTTTAACTGCGTTGATTTCATCCTCACTGAAATCCATGCCGTTTTCTTTTAAATAATTTTGTACTTCCTGGGAAGTTTCCAGGCTGAACAGTTTTTCTCCAAAACTGTTATCTGCCTCCAGATTTGCTTGTAACTTGGCTAATTTTTGTTCCATTCTCAATCATCCTTTCAATAACAGATTTAATTATGAAATCTACCATCTGGATCTGACTGCATTGTCTACTACACCACCAGCCGCAGTAACAGCTCCGGCAATTGCTCCAACAATTGCTACTATGGCCATAACTGTTAAGGACCCTCCAGCAACATTCTCAAGGTCTTCATCAGATAGCTCATCGCTGCCTTTTTCTGATATCTTAACTAATGCGTTTTTTAAGACCTCTATTTCATCAAGTGAGAATTCGATGCCCTGTTCTTTTAACAGTTGTTGAACATCCTGCGGGTTTTCCTTACTAAACAGTTTTTCACCCAAACTCTTGTCGGCCTCAATTTTTGCTTGTAGCTTTGCTAATTTTTCCTCCATTACAAACTCCCCCTCTAATACTTTTTCTTCAATAATAACTATTACCTAATTATCCCTGAGCAGGCAACACCTCCTTAAAGTTAAATTATCCTGGGAGTTGCAAGTTTCAATGATTTTAAATTCCTCCTAATTCCAGTAAATTGGTTTTCGATAAGCGTAAAAGCATATCATATTTACCTCTGGGCGAATAAACATTATTATTTAAACTTGTATACCTCGCAATATTTTCAGCAGCATTATTTATGTATTTTTTTAATTCTTCAAAGGCTTCTTCAGATAACTCCACACCTTGCAGATAATTGGTCAGTCTACCCCCGGTTCTATATTTCGGATAATTTTCCAGGCCCATGAAAGCCATGAACCAATCTGCCCTATATTTGCCTGCAGCCGCAACAATTCCCATATAATCAGCTATGAACTCGTCCAATAGGTGATTTCGAGCTGAGCCCATGAATCTAAGTGTAAAGTAATGGGTGGACTCATGTTCACGGCGTATTATTACAGATAACCTGCGCCATTCATCAGTATCAAGGTTCAACATGTGCGCTGGTACTCCGCTGTATTCTGCGTCAGTAAGTATGAGGAAAGTATCCTGATATAATTCTTTTTGGGTTTTCATATGTTCAAAACTGAAACTTTCTCCGCATTTCTCCCTATATCGGGATACCCGATCCCAATTGTTATAACCCTTAATCATACAAGCTCCCATTGACGCTGGAATGGTTACAGGTTCATTTCGGTGTGAGAATACCCTCACCAAAGTCTCAAAATCTTTTCTGTTGCCGGTTTCTATCACCGGAATATGACCAGCCATGGTTTTATGCAAATATATTTTAATGCCTGAAATGTCTTGAAATTCACATCCTGTAGCAGCCTTCATTTTTTGCGTACTTGTACCTCTCCTGGTAGCAGACAGATACTCAGAATTCTTGCTCATTCCTTCCTGAATAGGGAATGATAATTGAACCAGGCGTCTGCTCAGTGCCTCAACGAAATCCATATGTTGAATATCTTCAATATATTCCTTCCACACTTCCACGAAGGGTTCATCCTGGACAGGCATTTCATACCAAGCTGGAACTTGGCTATGATCAAAATAGTTTTCTTTCAGGAACAACAATTCTTCATACAACTGGTTTCACCTCAGAGTTTAGTAAGTCTGCTCATCTGCTACTATCTGGTTATACAATTGAACGGGGAAAGTATCACATATTTTGGCATTAAAATTTATTTCATTATTGACAATGAGTATTCATCGACGCTCTTTATCATATTCATCCTCAAGTGCGTTCGTATTTGTTCCGCCAGCAACTAAATCCAAATCTTCATCTTCCAATTGATCTGCAGATTTGGATTTTGCCTTCAACTTATTAGCCGCTTCCTGCGCTTTATCTGAATAGTCAGCGTCTGTCAACATCCTGGCAATGGTCAATATATCCCGGTATTCAGGTTCAATATTATCATGTTGAAACGATGGGACTTGTTTACCGGAAACAATTCTCTCGATATCCTGTATGAAAGTTTTTAATTTGTGTTTTGATGTCATCGTCTGTACCTCGACTAAATTTGTTTTAATTAAAGATACCTGAGTCAATTAATTCTTCCCTTAAATGCCTGAGTGAACGATATAGAATAGTTCCCACATTGGTTTCAGTCAGGTCAAGCATTTGTGCAATTTCCCGGTTAGTAATGCCAGCCCCGAATTTTAGGGCTATTACATTCCTTGATCGTTCATCTAGTTGCATTAGCGCCTTAAGCAGATACTCTCTGGTCTCATTTTCAATGACTGATTCTTCAATGCTTCGCCCGAACCGTTTATATTCCGGGTTAATTGGATCACAGGCATGCTTTTTTTTGTGATAATTGATTATAGTATTATTGGCTATAGCATAAAGCCAGGTACTAAGTTTGGCTTTCCGGGGATTGTAGGTGGAATATTTGGCAACCACCTTCTCAAAAACCTCACTAACTAAATCTTCCGTTGTGTCGTGATCCCCAACCCTGTATATGGTATATTTGTACAATTTGTAATAGTAGTGCGTAAATATTTCAGCTACATTATCATCCTTAATTCGCATATCAGATACATGATCAACATTTTTCACTTTTTATTCCCCGCTTTATGTACTGCTACGGATTATTGCTAGGCCAGCTGTCTTTGAACCAGTCGGGTAAAAATGCCGCCTCTTTCATACAATTGCTGGTAACTCCCCTGTTCCACAATCTGTCCTCGATCCATTACTATTATCTTGTTACAGTTAGCTATGGTGCTCAGGCGATGAGCAATTACTACTCTGGTAGCACCCAAGCCGGCCATACTTTCACTAACAATTTTCTGAGTCTTGTTGTCAAGAGCACTGGTGGCTTCATCAAAATATATTATTTTCGGTCTGGAAATAATGGCCCTGGCAATAAGTAAGCGTTGTTTTTGTCCTCCGGATAATGTACTGCCGGTTTCGCTTACCATGGTGTGCATACCCATAGGCATGCTTTTGATATCTGCTTCCATCCCAGCCATTCGTGCAGCTTCCCAGGCATCATTAATTGACAGGCCGGGGTTGGCAGCTACTATATTGTCATAAATGCTGCCCTGCATTAACTGTCCGCTTTGTAGAACAACTCCCAATTGACGGCGAATAGATCTAATGTCAACATTTTCCAGATCCTGTTGATCATAATATATCTGCCCTGATTCCGGTTTTTCAAATCCCAGCAACAGCCTGAACAAGGTCGATTTACCGCTGCCTGACGGGCCAACTATACCTACGTAATCACCTTTTTTGATTTCCAGAACAATGTCATCTAAAATCATTGGTCCGTCAGGTTGATAGCGGAAATTAACATGACTCACCTCAATGTTGCCTTCCAATTCACCTGGATCCACTTTATCCTGATCAAACTCAGGCAAAGCTTCCAAAATGGGACGAGTACGTTCGTACAATGGTTTTATAACGTTAAGTTGTAAGACTACTGCAGATATTTCCAGCATAGCACCCAGAAAACTTGAGAATGCGGAATTAAAAGCAATAAATTTACCTGCCCCCAAAGTTGCTCCCTGAAGTTTAAACATGGAGAAAAAAATTATTCCGGTAGCAATAACGTTGACTGTAGAATTAAAAACTGCCATCTTGTTTCCCAGATTTTCATTTCTAAAGGTAACATCCCTGATTTTGCTGAAATCACGCGCCCAATTGTAGAAAGCACGTTTTTCAGCTCCGGAGGTTTTGATTTTGCTTACACCGCTTAACAATCCGAAAACCTTACCGGCCATTGTGTTATTCAAGTCAATTAACTGTCTTTCATATATCAGCTGCAGGAAACCAAATAATAATGATACGCCCATTACCAGCAATACTACCAGCAAACTGATAAGAGCCAATTTCCAGCTGTAATAAAACAACAGAATCATATAGAATATTGAGAATATCCCAGATATCATGGTGTTGGCAACCACTCCGGATAATATGGCTCTGATCTGACTTATACCCATTGCCCTTCCCGCCAGTTCGCCGGCACTATAATCCTTAAAAAAAGGAACCGGCAGACTCAATAAACGATCCCAGATAGCTGCCTGCAAATCTGCTTCCGTTTTTCCTTCAATCCGGTGCATGGCAAAAGCTCTGGTCAGATTAAAAGCAAATGTAGTGATAGCTATGGCAATTAAGAGGAAACCAATCTGTATCAGTAACAGTCGTTCACCATCGGGTATGACCCGATCAAATATTATTCCAGTAACAATAGGGGTAAGCATCCCAAGCAATCCGCCCAGCAAACCCATTAATAAAACCGTTAGCACGTCTGATTTCCAGATGGAATTACCCAGATAAGTAAGCAAATCACGATAACCAATCTCCTTGGCTGGTAAGGGACGATAAAATGTGTAAGCCTGGGCTTTGATCGAATCAGCAACTTTGCTGTCAACAATTATTCGGCTGTCATCTTCGGGATTGTACAAGGCATATTTGGTTGGATTTATGGGTACCAGCGCCATTGGTTGATTGTCCTCTTCCCTGAAAACCAGCAGCGCCCCATTATCTTCCTTCCACCAGTTATCCTTTAAAATAATCTGACGGATACGCATCTGGGATGCGCGCGCAATATCACCCAGGAGATCCTTGGACTCAGCATTATTATTTCTCAGGCCATAGGAGGGTTCTATCCTGATATTTTTTGAATTTCCTACCACCAAACAAGCTTTGTACAAAAGGTTGTCGATGTATATGTCATCTCCGTCAGTAGCATCTTTGATTTTTAAATTCAACGTATTGATCAATCTGGTCAGACCATTATGCATATATGATCTGTCTTTCTCATCCTTCAGTTTGTTTCTCGAAATCTCTTTATTTCTTAATAGACGCAATTGTTCTACAGCCTGACGGAAAACATCTTTGTTAAAAGTTGTGATTTGAGAAATAATGGAACTTTCCAACCAGTCGATGGAAGACTCTGATATAAAGCTTTTCTGTTCCCATTTATCAATCCATTGTTTAAATAGATATATTATTTCTTCACGTTCACTGTTACCTGACAATTCATCCAGCCTGTCTGCACTCATTTCCAATAATTCAGTGCCGGATTGGCCAACTGCCAAAAGCGTATAAACATCTACTTCAATCTTTAGGTTATCTATACCGGTAAACAGTTCCCCTTTATCAACTGAAAATAAATATGTACGATTGCCCGTTGCTTGGTCGCTAAAAATACGGGTTATAAAAATATCAACCTGTCCTTCATTTACCAGCCATACTCGGTCCGGTGTTATGAGCAAAGGTTTGTTCCCTTCTGCCTGTATGGTTTCATAAGGAATATTTTGTATAAAACTCAAGACAACTTACCCCTCTTTCGAGTCTGTTTATGCACTGATCAACTGCGAGTAAAGACCTTCAACGTTCTTTAGGTCGTCGTGCGTCCCCCGCTGCACTATTTTTCCGTGATCCATGACAATGATTTCATCACAATCCCTTATGGTACTTAAACGATGAGCTACAATTATACAGGTGCATCCTCTGCGTCTAATATTTTCATCAACATCCTTTTCAGTATTTACATCCAGAGCACTGGTCGCCTCATCCAGAATTAATATTGATGGATTAATTGCAAGTGCACGCGCAATCTCCAGTCTCTGTCTCTGACCGCCGCTGAAATTGGCAGCCCCCTCAGTCACCTTATGGTCATATCCCTTGTCCCGTATGGCTATGTCATCATGAATACAGGCATCTTTGGAAGCCAGAATCATGTGGACTTCCTGTATGGTCCCATCCCACATAGTCAGGTTTTCCCTTATGCTGCCTTCAAACATGGTTATATCCTGATCTACCACTGCCATGGAATTAACAATCACACTTCGGGGCAGATTCTCGCGACTTACCCCATCAAACAGGATATCTCCTGACCATGGTTTGTTAATTCCTGATATTAATCGTGCTACTGTACTTTTACCACTTCCCGAACCGCCAACCAGTGCCACTCTGGACCCTGGTTTAAGGTTCAGATTAAAATTTTCAATCAGTGGTGGATCCCAGGGATTATAACCAAAAGTCAGATCTTTAACCTCAATGAATCCTTCCAATTTTCTAAAAGCATCTTCTTCATTGTCAACTTCAACTTCCCGAAGAACATTTTCATCAAGTTTATAATTAAATACATCTTCCAGACGATTGATGTCACCTTGAATTTGTTTCATCTTCATCCCCATCTGGGTAAGAGAATTCACCGGGGTCATAAAGCTTCCCAATAAACCCTGAAATGCTATTAGAGAAGCTATGGTCAGATTGCCGCTCATAATAATCAGTCCACCAACAAACAGGACTATTACATTCGCAAATTCCCCAAGGAATTCAGGCAGATGT
>JAQVWB010000191.1 GCA_028698695.1 Syntrophomonadaceae bacterium
GGGGATATATCACCATATTATGTTATCTTATTATTCAATTAAGTGATGGTTTCATTATAAACTCTGCCAAATATCAAAATAGCCGTCAGGTTAAGTCAGAAATAATCAGGTTGGTCAGGTTCTAATAATTAAGAACATTTCAATTGGTAACAAAGGGCCCCTATAACTTCTCCATAATTTCATCAGGAATGTCCATGTTGGAGTACACATTCTGCACATCATCATGATCTTCCAGCAGTTCAATTAGTTTTATTACTTTTACTGCTGTATCCAGATCATTAATTTCGACGGTATTTTCCGGTAATAATACTACATCTGCTTCCCCTATTTTAAAGTTGGCTGCCTCCATGGCTTCCTTAATCTCCATAAAAGAGTCCGGTGCAGTAATTACTTCATATACATCGTCCTCATCGCGCACATCATCAGCCCCCATTTCCAGAGCCTGCAACATAAATTCTTCTTCATCCACATTCAAATCTTCTTTATTAACAGTAATTAAACCAACGCGTTTAAACATCCAGGCAACGCACCCACTCTCACCCAGGTTGCCGTTATGTTTGGAAAATAAATGGCGAACTTCTGAAGCAGTGCGGTTACGGTTATCAGTAGCAATTTCCAGCATTACTGCCACACCGGCCGGTGCATAGCCTTCATAGATTATTTCTTCGAGGGCATCACTGTCACTATCCCCACTGCCTTTTTTAATGGCACGGGCAATATTGTCATTGGGCATATTAATGGCTTTGGCTTTTTGTATAGCCAGCTTCAGTTTGGAATTGGAGTCCGGATCAGAGCTTGAGCCGGTTCTAACCGCAATCGTAATTTCCTTGGAAATCTTAGTAAATTCCTTGCCGCGTTTTTCGTCTGATCTGGCCTTTTGATGTTTGATATTGGCCCATTTTGAATGTCCTGACATTATTTTTGCCTCCTCAATAGAACTACCATATTCCCGGGATTAATCTTTTGCTGGTCTGTATATAGAAAGGGTATTCATTTGGAAAATGTCGGCACATAAACTCTTCCTCAATATTAATTCTATATAAAATTGCTGGTATTACCGCAACCAGCACCAGTAAAACTGCTCCCAGGGAACTGAATATAAAGGCTATGGAAAAAGTGTTAAGTACAGCACTGAGATAGAAGGGATGACGCAGATGTTTATATATGCCCTCTTTAATCAGTTCGTGTTTCTGATAAACAGCCACTCGGGGATTATAATAGTGTCCCAGTTGCCTGATGGCCTGATAACGGATCAGGGAAGAAAGAATAAAGATAATAAATCCAATGTAAATGATGGTCGGTTCTCCTGATTGAACTCTCGTGAAATGCAAACCGGTAAAATCCAGTGCAGCGTATAACAATACTGCCAGAGATGAGAACTGCATGTAGGCAAAAGAACGCCGGTCGTCATCTTCTACTGCATAGGTTTGCGGCTGCTGGTAGATTAAGGTTTCAATTATTGACCAGGTTAAATACAAGGCAATAAAACTCATTATTACTAAAAAATCAAACTTGGGCAGATAACTTCGTGCCATATAACCTATATAGATAAATATGGCAATGGCAATAATCATTCGAATAAAAACATTTCTTTGCCGGGTGTTCAAATCCAGTCCCCCTAAATTTATACAGGATACCTGGCGGGAAGAATTGCTATTTCAGGCAACTTGCGTTTATGTTCACTGGCAGTAATCATTCTATCGATACGAGCCTTAATATCTGCATCTGCTTTACCTGTAGCCAGGTATAAATCCAGTTGTTCATAAGTTAAACCCATTTCACCTTCATCAGTTTGACCTTCCCATAATCCCCCCGATGGGATCTTATTGATTATGTTTTCCGGGACTTGCAGATAACGGGCTAATTCATATACCTGATGCTTTAATAAATCTGCAAGAAGATGCAGGTCTACCCCCCCATCTCCATGTTTGGTTACATATCCAACCATAATTTCACTCTTGTTGCTGGTTCCTAAAACCAGATAATTTCTAAACTGCGCTGAATAATATAAAGCCGTCATTCTCAATCTGGGTTTAATATTGGCTCGAATCAGGCGACCTTCTGCGCCATTTAATTTAGCATAGCTCTCAAACTGTGTCAACATCAGCGAATAAACATTATCCAATTCCACAACCCTGTAGGGTATGTCAAATTCTTCCAAAAACATCTGACTGTCAATCCGATCAGACACGTCACTTTCACAAGGTAATATAAGTGCCATACATTTATCCGGAAAAGCACGCTTGGCTATCAAAGCAGCTACGGCTGAATCCACTCCACCGCTCACTCCCAGAACCACGCCTTTCGCCCCTGCCTCAGCCACTTTTTCTCTAAGCCAATTCACCATGTAATCTACCACTTGTTCGGTAGTCATTTAACCAGTTCCCCCCTCCAAGTCAAACCATTTCTATTGACACCGGCTATCTTTAGCGTTAACCGTTTGCGCGAATACCTTACTATCCAAGCCTGGACAATTCTAAAACTCAGTCAACTATAATTAATTCAACATGATTACTCAGAATCCTGCCTCATGATACTATTTTTTTACGTAAATGTAATGTTTGTATCTGTAGTATTGTGCCAATATCATTAATATAAAAACCAAAAACCTATAGAGGTGTAATCTGAATTTGGCCCCAGGCAGCCATAGCGTCATCTTTTATAATAAGTACGCCGGTAATTCCTTCTATCTTCTTTGCTACCTCAATAGCCTTTATAAAATCATCCCTGGTTTGTATAAGATTTCCTATCCGGGTTGCTGTCGCATCTGCCAAAGCCGTATTGGGACTCTTTATCATTACCGCATCAGCTTTGCCAAAACTCAGGCTATGACCAACAGTTCCTGAAGAGGTACAAACTCCCAGAGGCATTTCATCAGTTTCTACCGTTATACCTATCCGGGAACTGAATTCTGATTGACCGGCAAACACTGCAATGGTTCTTTTACGCTGACAATTCAGATATATGTCTCCTCCGTTTTCAACTATTACTTCCTGAACCCTGGTAAGCAGTAATTCTCCCACGTTTTGGGCAACTGCACCAGCTATTGCTGCCATAGGACCTACTTCGGCAGCCCGGGCTGCCTCTGCCATACTTGCTACTATGGGTGTTGCCCGGGCATAAACCTTTACCGGCAACAATGAATGTTGAAAATTCGGGTCAAAATCAATATAGGTCTCCAATTCTGCCCGCAGTTTAATTATGCTCTGACGCGTAAATTCAATCAGGCTATCAGAATAACTGGCCTGATCCACTCCGATAGCCAGATCAGTCTGCTTGATTTTAACATTAAAATAGTGCAAATCTTTACTCTGATGTAAACTGCGATAATCACGCCTGACATAATCTCCTGACATATCTATCCCGCGGCCCCCTGAACTTCAAAATGAAGCCTGATAGCCCTGGTTGGGCAACATTCCAGACACATTTCACAGATTACACATTTTGAGTTATCAAAGGATACTTCCATGGAATCGCGGTCAATTGATAAAGCTTCTGTCGGGCAAAAAGAAGCGCAGGCACCACACTGAATGCAAGTATCTTCATCCCAGACTACTGTCTCGCTTAGAGGTTCCACAATTACACCCAGACTTTTCAGAAATGAAATCCCCTCTTCGTATTTGGCACGTTCACCTTCCAGTTCAGTTACGAGATAACCTTCTTTCTGCGGGTTGATATCTGCCTTTAAAATATTAACTATAAGATCATAATTTTTAACTAATCGATATATAATGGGTTGCTCTGATTGAGCTGCTGAAAAATAACATACAACTTTATCTTTCAATTGAATCCTCTCCTTTACCGCTTAATAGAAAAGCCATTGGGACTGCGTTCCGGGATAGACTTGAAATCTATCTCTGCATCAGCCTGAGGTAATTGTGCTACCGGCTGAGTTAATTCAAAACTGCCCTGCCGAATCCATTCCTGTAATGTTCGGGCAATTTTTCTGGCCCGTGGATAACTGGATTGCGGGGTTGACACCACCT
>JAQVWB010000020.1 GCA_028698695.1 Syntrophomonadaceae bacterium
TCTAACGGCGGATTCACTGTTTCCATAAGTAAGCTTGAGGACGGTTGAATTTCCTCGGCTACACCATATCCTGGAAACATGCTAAATATAAACATGAAGGCAATTATTATTGCTAAATGTTTACTGCGTCTTAGCTTCATAGCTTTCTCCTTTCACTTCATATCGACCAACTCAACAATATAAGAATCCGTGCAGGATTACTTATACTCCTGATTTTTGGCTTTCAGTGTATTCCCCCCGTATTTAACCAGATGTTTTGTGCTATGCTTCACAAATCAGATTACTAAGTTAACCACCTCCATTTTTTTACACAAAGAGCATCTATAATACTTCCTTGTGTTTTCCCCAATCTGTTACATGGTCAACAGCGTCCGCCCCTCCCAGAGCTTCTTTTATCAACATTACCAGTTCCAGAAAACTGCGAAAAACCAAGGTTTGCTTTTTATCCAACCACACAATCCGGCCTTGCCAGCTGCTGTTGTGACGATACTGAATTTGAATCAGGAAAATGGCATTATCAGATTGGCTTTCTCGACTTCCGTCTTTCTGCATATCTAGCACCTTCATTTCCCCTGGTCTGTTTTTTCATCCCAGGTTCGTATAGTTGTCGTAGACTGAGGGAAACCATATTGAGTAATTTTTGCCTGCATGAGAGTCATCAGCTCCATCAGACTGCTAAATTCAGCTGTTTCACCACTGGGCACAAATTCAAGAAATCCCTGTAAATCATTATTGCCACTTAATAAAACATTTACCATAAATTCAGCCGGACGTTTTACCATCTTAATTGCCACTGTAAAAGCCCTCCATCAATAAAGATATTCTTCTATTTTCTTATTTGTACCATTAATAGCGTTATATTTAGGTTTTAGCTGCGTTACAAACCAGTTATATGAAAAGCAAAGTGTTTTGGTGTTTATATCCTTTTTGCGTGATTCGATGACACACTTACACGTTTTTCCTTATTATTTAGGTTTTGTTGTCTATATTTGTATTTTATTCGCCAAAATATTTTATAATTTTCATAGTTGAAAAGTTTCAATTACAATCCTTGCTAATCATCCAATATTAAATTTATGGAAGGTGAAATGAATGGGGGCTAATAAATAATAAGCTGGCGTTCCAACGCCACCGAAAAAAGGTCCGGTAACCGGACCTTTTTTCGTATGCATATATAATTCTGATGGACAAACCCTTTATGCCAGAGTATTTATTGTTTAGAATAGAAGATAATTAGTATTTTAGTTTAGATTATGTCGGAAAGGGTGTACTGCTTTGCTTCACGAACAATGGCTGGTGTTAATTACTGCTGCTACTCCGATACTGGAACTTCGGGGCGCTATACCCTTGGGTCTGGCACTGGGATTATCAATTAAAGAAACTTTATTACTCTCTTTAATAGGCAATATTACTCCCGTCCCCTTCATCCTTCTGGGTATGTCGGTGATAATAAACTGGTTAAAAAATATCCCTCGTTTGCATGCCTGGGTTCATAAGAAAGGTTTAGCTGGTGGAGACAAATTAAACATGCAAATACAACGCTGGGGATGGTTAGGATTAATTGTTTTCGTCGCCATACCCCTGCCCGGTACTGGGGCCTGGACTGGTGCATTGGCTGCTTCTTTTTTACGCTTAAAATTTTGGCCGGCATTTATTAGTATTTCTGTCGGAGTTTTTATTGCCGGTCTGCTGATAAGCAGTATTGGTGCCGGAGTATTAACCTTAATTTAAAGAACATCTCAACTAATTAACATCTCCTGCCTGGATACCCCACAATTCACAGTTTATAGTACAAATTGACAGACATTGCCTTTTATGCAGGGATTCTTCATTTAATGAAGAATAATAATAATTTAATGAGTTAATGCGGTATTACATAGCTGTTTAGACAGCTAGGGGAGAGATATGAAAGTGATTTCATCAACTAAAATACACTCGGATGAGTTTTTAGCAGCATTATTCAGCAGTTCACCCATAGGCTTATATATAGTTCAAAAAGGGCTTTTTGTTTCGGTTAATGAACAGTTCCAAAAACTAACCGGTTATTCAGAAAGCGAACTAATCGGACGACCCTCATTTGAACTAATTTTACCGGATGACAGAGATTTGGTCAGAAAGTCATCTATTAACATGTTGAATGGTGTTTTATCTCATCCTTATGAATACAGGATTATCCAGCACAACGGTGAAGTAAAATGGATTCTGGAAACCGTAACCTCTATAGAATACTTGGGCAACCGGGCTGTGTTGGGTAATTTCATGGATATTAGTATGCGTAAAACGATAGAGTCTGCTTTAATTGAAAGCCAGGATCTCTATATGGACTTATTTGAAAATGCCAACGATGTTATTTTTATCCTCGATCTTTATGGTAATTTTGTCTCTCTGAATAAAGTTGCTCAAAGTGTATTTAAATACTCTCTGGCTGATTTAGCCAACATTAATGTTCGTGAATTGGTGGCTCCGGATTATCTATATCTTATAGAAGCTATACTGACCAATATTACCGATGAAAGTTCCAGCATCAATTATGAACTGGATACAGTTGCAAAAGATGGAACCCATGTTCCTCTGGAATTACGAGTACGGCAATTGAGTAAAAATGGACGTGCTTATGCACTGCAAGGAATAGCCCGCGATATTACGGAAAGAAAGTTAATGGAAGACCAGTTGCGATCAACCAACCGGCATTTACTGGATATTATTGAATTCTTACCTGATGCTACTTTTGTTATTGATAAGAATAAGCAGGTAATTGCCTGGAATAGAGCTATTGTAGAAATGACCCAGGTTCCTCCCCATCAAATATTAGGAGAAAAGGATTATGCTTATTCTATTCCCTTTTATGGCTATCCCAGACCTATGCTGTCGGATTGTTTAACTCTTCCTCTTAATGAACTGGAAACACGATATCCTTTTATTAAAAAGGAAGGCGACAGTTTATATACTGAGGTAACTGCTCCTAAACTTAACGGAGGCAAAGGAGCCTTTATATGGGCAAAAGCCTCCCCTTTATATGATTCTAATGGAAATATAACCGGTGCAGTTGAAACTATTCGGGATATAAGTGATCGTAAACAGTTCGAAGAACAGCTCAAATACATGAGCCTGCATGATACATTAACTTCCCTTTATAATCGAACTTATTTTGAAGAAGAAGTAAATCGTTTGGAAGTAAGTCGTCATAAACTGATTGGCTTGATTATCTGTGATGTAGACGGATTGAAACTGGTTAACGATACATTGGGACACGAAGCCGGGGACCGACTGCTAATACAGGTAGCTAAATTGTTAAAGTCCTGTTTTCGGGCTGATGATGTGGTGTCTCGAATTGGCGGTGATGAGTTTGCCATATTGGTACCAGGTTGTAATGCCAAAAACCTGGAGTCAGCCTATAGTCGTATAAAAGCTGCAGTACATCGGCATAATTCTTCTGCACCAGATGTCCCGATTAGTTTATCTGTCGGTTTCGCTATTCGGGATAACCCTGAATTAACTATGAACGAAGTGTTTCAAATTGCAGATAATAATATGTATCGCGAGAAACTGCACAGCAGCCAAAGTGCCCGTAGCGCAATTGTTCAGACCTTAATGACCACTTTAAAAGCCCGTGATTATATTACTGAAAAACATACCGCTCGGTTGCGGGAAATAGTTGCCTTAATGGCTCAACACATCAATTTACCGGAACACCGGCTTACAGATTTAAAACTCCTGGCTGAGTTTCATGACATAGGCAAAGTGGGTATTCCTGATCACATTCTTTTTAAACCGGGCCCCTTAACTATTCAGGAAACCCAGGAAATGCGCCGTCATAGTGAAATCGGCTACCGAATTGCTCTGTCAGCTCCGGAGCTGGTACCCATAGCCGATTGGATACTAAAACATCATGAATGGTGGAATGGGCAGGGATATCCAGCTGGATTAAAAGAAAATGAAATTCCATTGGAATGCAGAATCCTGGCCTTAGCCGACAGTTATGATGCCATGACCAGCGATCGGCCTTATCGTGCAGCTATGAGTAAACAGAATGCGCTGGAAGAAATCCGAAAATTTGCCGGCATTCAGTTTGACCCCCTGTTAGCCATATTGTTTATTGAATTGATTGAAAAGAATCTGGAAGACGAATAATTTTATTTCTCTTTTTCTGTAATTGACTACATAAATACTCTGAGGGGAATCAATATCTACTTGATTCCCCATTCTGTTTATAAAGAGGCAGGAAATAAGCTATTAAAATTGAATTAATAAAATATTAATAAACGCATAAATACGCTAACAGAGGGAGGTTGATAATACTTAAATATTACATAAACAGAGTCATATTTTAATGTAAAACAGGGAGGTGTATATACTATGGAAAGTACCATAACCACACCCAACTATTTGGAGAATATTATGGCTTTACGTCAGCCAATTACCATGTCACTGGGTTCGGAACTCGAACGTCAGGCGGCTGCACAACCGGAACATCCTATGCTGATTTTTGAGGACCGAATTATTACCTATGGAGAATTTAACCGTTTAGCCAACCGTTATGCCAACTACTTTGCCAGTCAGGGCTTTGTAAAAGGAAATGTGATAGCCCTGCTCATGGAGAACCGTCCGGAATTTTTAATTGCTGCAGCGGGTCTTAGCAAATTAGGGGTAATTGTCTCTTTGATTAACAACGGGGTTCGAGGAGAAGTTCTGGCCCACGCTCTGTCCATTTGCGGTGCCGCATCATTAATATTGGGGCATGAACTGTTACCTGCCTATCAGGAAATAACCGATAAAGTAAAACTGCTCCCCGGAGCCAGAGTGTTTTTAGAAACTGAAAATAAATCCATTACCTCTCCCCCCTCAATCGAATCATTAAACGAATTGATAAATGCCATGCCGGATACAAATCCTGATACTACTTCGAAAGTCAGCAGTGACGATGTAATTGTCTATATTTATACTTCTGGTACTACCGGATTCCCCAAAGCTACCGCGGTTACACAAAAGCGCTGGCTGGTTCTGGGCAATCTGTTCCCTCTTTATGGAGGTATGAATCCCGAAACCGTACAATACATGGTATTACCCCTATATCATAATAGCGGTTTCGATATTGGTTTTTCATCACTGGTAGTTTCAGGCGGAACCATGGTATTACGGAGAAAATTCTCCACCCGGGCCTTTTGGGATGAAGTGCGTAAATACGGAGTAAGCCTATTTATTTATGTTGGCGAGCTATGCCGCTATATCTATAACCAGCCACCCCGCCCAGATGATGCTGATAATCCGTTGCGGTTTGTAACTGGAAATGGTATGCGTGGTGACCTGATGGACCCTTTCCGCAAGCGGTTTAACGTTGAACGCATTTACGAAGTATATGGCGCAACTGAAGGGGTTGGTTCTTTTCTAAATGTTGAGGAAATCCCCGGCATGTGCGGGAACTTAAATCTGGCGGGAATGAGACAGGGTGAAATCGTGCGCTATGATTATTTAAGCGATGAGATTGAAAAAGATAAAAACGGCTGGGCAGTTAAATGCCAACCTGGAGAAACCGGTTTATTGTTATGTGAAATAAATGAGCTTAATCGTTTTGCCGGTTATGTTAATAATCCTGAAGCCACCGAAGAAAAGATTCGTCGTAATGTATTCGGTCAGGGTGATGAATATTTTGATTCCGGTGATTTAGTACAGATGCATGAAAATGATTACTTTTCGTTTGTTGACCGTCTGGGTGATACCTTTCGCTGGAAAAGTGAAAATGTATCTACCAACGAAGTTTCCAACATAATTAATCGCTTTGGAAATATGGAAGACGCCAATGTATACGGTGTAGAAGTCCCAGGAATGGAAGGTCGTTGCGGAATGGTAGCCATAAAGCTCCTGGAGGGTGCTGAAATAGATTGGGATGCCTTGGCCGCTTTTGTAACGGAAAAACTTCCCCCTTATGCCCGGCCTTACTTTGTACGCCTGCGCGATGAAATTGATGCTACCAATAGTTTTAAACAATTAAAGCAAAAATTGCAAAAGGAAGGATTTAACCCTGCAACAGTAAAAGACCCGTTATATTTTCTCGATCCGCGCGTTAACACCTATGTAGCCTTAACAGAGAAAATATATGAGGAAATAATATCTCACCAGCTACATCTGTAAAGTATAAAAAAAGCAAGTCACTCTTTAGCCTTGCTTTTTTTTGGTTAGATTAAACAATACAGGTATGATAGTATTAGTTAATTAAATTGACAGGAGGTTTTTGTATGAAAACAAAAGATAATCTACAAAGCGCATTTGCAGGTGAATCCCAGGCTAATAGAAAGTATCTGGCTTTTGCTGATAAAGCCGGCAAAGAAGGTTTTAATAAAGTTTCACGGTTGTTTAAAGCGGTAGCTGAGGCTGAAACTATTCACGCTCATAAGCATCTCCAGATTATGGGCGGAATAAAAAGCACTCTGGAAAATTTGCAATCAGCCGTGGAAGGCGAAAATTATGAATATACTGAAATGTATCCCCAATTTATTGCCGAGGCTGAACAGGAAGGCAATAAAGCTGCCCGGGCAGCTTTTCATCTGGCTAATGAAGCTGAAAAAGTCCACGGCGCATTATTTAAAAAAGCTCATGAGGCTATCGAGGGCAACCAAGACCTTGATGCCGAATCTTTTCACCTTTGTCCGGTATGTGGTTATGTAGCTGAAAACCATGCTCCGGATAAATGCCCGATTTGTGGAGCACCAGGGAGCAGCTTTAAAGAATATTAAAGCAGACTTTAAAATAGTTATTAAAAAGGTATTACCTTTCTCGTGTAGAAGGGTAACACCATTATTATCCCCTGATAAAATATTAAAAAGGGGAGATTAACCATGAAAACTTCCTGTCCTTTTTTAGAAACACCCCGGAAGATAAACACCAATTCCTTTAATATTCATATACTGAGGGGCTATATTGAAAACATAATCATAATTGAATATAATCATGCTTTACTTTTGTTGGATAGCGGATGTATAAACGATATCAGTCGTATTGAGTTCTATATCCGGCAAACCCTTCAGCGCCCCATGCAGGATATAAAGTTGATTGCAGTAAGTCATATGCATCCTGATCATGCCGGGGGGGCAGCCTTTCTGCGTAAAAAATATCAAATCCCTATTGCTGCCCATCCGGATACTGACCGCTGGTATGCAGCTCCGGGTGGTGCATTGCAGCAAATGCTGGACTGTTATATGGCTACCTCAGTTGCCCGGCATAATCACCGCCGCCTGCAAAGAATATGCTATAAAAGGAAGCTTCGTCCTGACTATTTGATTAATGACGGAGATACCTTGCCATTTTTCCCTGACTGGAAAGCATTACATGTGCCTGGACATACCCTGCATGATCTGGTTTTTCATCACCCTGCCGATAAAGTATTGTATATTGCGGATTTGATTTGTGAAGTTAAGGGGAAACACCAGTTGCCCCTGCCCATCCTTTTCAAGGATAAAATGTCACATTCCTTTGATAAGCTGGGGAAGATTAACGCCAAAACCATTATACGTGCTCACGGAGAGGTTATATATCCGGATAGCTGTACCGATTTGTTTGATTTCATGAAAAGTCTTTTGGAGAAACCTGATAGTAAATTCGTTAAGCGCATTAATTTAATGTCCATTTATACTCCGGAAATAAAACGCCATAATCCTTTTGATATTTGATTTGTTTCATAGTTAATTACTCTCGCAAAAGCAAATTTGATTTGATACACTATTGAAAATAGTGAGAATTAGCTGGAGGTGTATATTATGACTAATACTGCAACCGTTTATGAATGTGATGTGTGTGGTTATCTTTATGACCCCCAGGAAGGTGACCCGGAAAATGGTGTAGCCCCTGGAACACCTTTCGCAGAACTTCCTTATGAGTGGGTTTGCCCCTTATGCGGAGCAGAGCAAAGCGAATTTCATCCCGTAGAATAACGCCAACAACCCCTGGGAGCTAAATACAACCAGGGGTTGACTTATTTTATTAACAGCTGTTAGTTTAGCTGTGGAGCGCGACGTACTAATAAAGACATCCCAGCGGCTACAGCACAAAGAATTGCTGCAATTAAAAAGGCTCCGGTTAAGCTGGGCATTGAAGTTGCAATCATTGGACCTACAATGGCAGCTGAACCATAGGCTACAAAAATTACACCGTAATTGGTTCCCACATTTTTGGTTCCATAATAATCGGCGGTAATGGAAGGGAACAAAGCCAGAAATCCACCGAAGCAAAATCCAATTAAAGAACATAATCCCAGGAAACTGCCGTAATTCATAGCTATGCTGCTCATAGCAAACATGGACCCGGCAGCCAGAATATACATAGCCAGCAGTGAATTCATACGGCCCAGTTTATCGGATAGTGTTCCCCAGATAATGCGTCCGGCCGCATTGAAAATTGCCACTACTACTACTGCATTAGCGGCTGTAGCTGCGTCCAGCTGCACCAGATTAGTGCCGATATCCTTGGCTAATCCAATAACCATCAGACCGGCAGTACATCCAAACAGGTACATAATCCACAGCACATAAAACTGAAAAGTCTTTAACATTTCGCCCGTGGAAAAATCAACCCCCTGCCCGGCAGCAGTTGCCTGAGGAGTCCAACCTGCCGGTGTATAACCTGCCGGCGGCACCACCAGGAATTGCGCACCAATGACTACTGCAACCAGATAAATAATTCCCAGAATAAAAAATGTCTGACTAACCCCATAAGAACCAAGGAAAGATAAAATGACCGGTTTAAATAATAATGCTCCGGCCCCAAAGCCGGCTACAGCAATGCCACTTATCAGACCGCGCATATCCGGGAACCACTTCAGGCAGGTTGCCAAGGGGCAAACATAAGCAGTTCCTATACCTGCTCCCCCGATTAATCCATAAAACAGGTATAACTGCATAATGCTGGTGGCCTGACTGGATAACATCAATCCGACACCCAGCAAAATACCTCCGGCGGTGGCTACCCAACGGGGACCAATCTTATCCTGAATCTTGCCGGCAATAATAGTAAATATTGAAAATACCATAATAGTAACGGAAAAGGTAAAGACTACATCAACTGCATTCCAGCCGAATTTGTCTATCAAGGGTTGGTTAAACAAACTCCATGCATAAACAGCCCCTAGACAGAGCTGAATCAGTACTGCCCCAAAAACTACACTCCAACGATTTTTGGTTTTCTCCTGGTTCAATAATATGCCCTCCTGTCCCATATCATTATTTAATAACTTAATAGCAATCTTTTCTGCTGGCTAATCCCCCCTCGCCCTAAGACCCTCCCACTATCTCTAAATACTCATATCTTTTCAGGAGGTAACCGGCTAATGGCAGCATTACTTCTGCTGAACATGCACAATCAATACACTAAACTCTTTATATATGCCGCCTATTACCTGTATGGGTAAATTATATTCACCATTATTTGTGAAAATCCTGTTTATTTTGTGACATTTTTCTCTAAACTTAACTAAATAGCATACCCTAAATTTTTTAAGACTTAACAAGCCATCATAAAGCAGTTATACTTATTAATATTATGATCCCGGATTAATGAAGTGGAGGGAAATTATGGCCAGCGAACGAAATTATATGTTCGATGTACTAAAAGGATTAGGTATCATATCAGTTATTTTCAGTCATGTTTACCGGGGAGGTACTGACCCGCTGGCTATATTCATAAGGGAAATTGCCATGTGGTGTGTCCCCATGTTTTTTATGGTACAGGGTTATTTCATCACCAATGCCAATAACTGGGCGCAATCCACCTGGAAAAAAATCAAAAAAACCTATGTGCCCTATATATACTGGGCGATTGCTTATGGAGTATTCTACTGGTACACCATTGGAAAAAAGTTTACTGTAATGGACATTATATATGGTAAAACCGCTTTGCATCTATATTACATGTTTTACTACATAATCTTCGCCATATTATGCCCGCTGCTATATCTGCTGCCTAAAACCCTGCGGCGCTATTTCCTTTACTTCATGATACTAAGTAATGTTGCAGTAACACTTATACTGGAAATTTCCAAAACTTATCATCTGCAAATAATAACGTTCAGTGGTCCTAATCCGCTTAAATGGTGGGGATTTATTGCCATAGGAATGCTGCTGGCTGAATACCCGCAAGTTCGTGATTATATAGCTAAACATGCGCGGGCTTGCTTTTACGCTGCTATAGCCCTGGTTATAATTGGTCTGGTTGAACCATTTTTGAACAATACCGTTGGTTACCTGTTCAACAAAGTAGCCCTATTCCCACTGTCAATCGGCATTACCCTGGCTCTGGCCATTTACTACAGCGGAGAGAATCGTCCCGGTACAAGATTCTTATCTTTTGTAGGCAACCGAACATTGGGAATCTATTTGGGGCACTTCTTCCTGGTAGATCCGTTGCGTAATATAATACTGCCTGGCGACCGCGCCCTGGTAGCTGTAATAGTACTGTTCACCTGTATATTCGCCAAGGATGTAAAAGACTGGTTTCTGTCCAAACTGCGTACATCCCTCAGAGCTAATTGATAAAGCTGACAATATAACTTTCAAAAATTAACAAAGCTATCCTGCCCCCATAATAAGAAGCAGGATAGCTTTAAAAGCTGAATTCAATCATCTATGTTCCATGGGAATATAATCACGGCGTTTGGCTACGCTCTTGTACGCTGGTCGGATAATCTTACCGGCATTAACAATCTCCTCAATTCTATGAGCACTCCATCCAGAAATTCTGGCTACGGCAAACAACGGAGTAAACAATTCCGGTGGGATACCTAACATACGATAAATTAAACCGGAGTAAAAATCAACATTGGCACTTACACCTTTATATACCTGACGATATTTGGCAATGACTTGTGGTGCCAGTCTCTCTACAATGGTATAAAGTCGATACTCTTTTTCCATATTTTTCTCACGGGCTAATTCTGCGACTTGATTACGTAAAATAACTGCCCGTGGGTCAGAAATAGAATAAACTGCATGTCCCAAACCATAAATCAACCCGGCCCTGTCAAAAGCTTCACCCCTTATAAGTCGGGCTAAATAGCTCTCCACTTCATTCTCATCATCCCAGTCTTTCACATTCTGCTTTATATCCTCAAACATCTTTACTACTTTGGCATTGGCACCACCATGGCGGGGGCCCTTTAATGAGCCTAAGGCTGCCGCAATTACCGCATAAGTATCCGTACCTGATGAGGTTAAAACATGGGTTACAAAGGAAGAATTATTTCCGCCTCCATGTTCAGCATGGAGCACCAGGGCCAAATCCAACATACGGGCTTCTAATTCAGTAAATGAATTATCCGGCCTCAGCATATACAGTATATTTTCCGCAATACTTAAATCGGATCGGGGACTGTGTAAAACCAGACTATTATCACCATGATAATGGGAATAGGCTTGATAACCATAAACGGCCAGGGATGGGAACCAGGCAATCAACTGCAGGCTCTGTCTCAACACATTGGCAACGGAAGTATCATCAGGCCGGTCATCATAGCTGTATAATGCCAGTACACTACGGGATAAAAGATTCATAATATCCTTGCTGGGAGACTCCAAAATCATGTCACGAGCGAAAAACTCGGGTAATCTCTGATTATTTAACAACAAAGCTTTAAAATCTGCCAGTTCAGTTGCGGTAGGCAATTCACCAAATAATAATAAATAGCAAGTCTCCTCAAAGCCATGCCGATGCTCACTTAAAAAACCATTAACAATATCATTAATATCAATTCCCCGATAAAGCAAGCGTCCCGGAACGGGAATAATTTCGTTTTCATCCACAATATATGAATGAACTTCACCAATATTAGTCAGCCCTACCAGTACTCCACGTCCATCAATGTCGCGCAAACCACGCTTTACTATATATTGATTATAATACTGTGAATCAATTTCACTGACATCTTCAGCTTTATGGACAAGGCTCATTAAAGTCCGCGTATCAAACTCGGTATAAACTCTACTTTGCATAATACCCCCCTTAAAATTGAAACCAGTTATTCAAAACTGGTTGTATGTAACTTACTAAAAACGATTATTCTAATTATATACTATTAAAGGGAAATGCCTCCACTTAAATCACTAAAAGCTATTGAATACATACCACTGCTTACCTGTGCCGTGTTACTACCGGCTCTACTTTCTTTCCATTATCGACTCATCCGGTCGTAAGTGTGCTTCTGTTTAATGATTTGTCTTCGTTTTACCAGGAATCTTATAGACAAAATAACCAGCAATACTATTAAGATTATAATTCCGTAAACCGTCAGGGAAATAACATTGGGTTTAGCCAAAAAAGCCCTGACTGTAGTTTCATTATCAACAATCTTACGGGCCTGCTTTTGATTATAATAAGAAGGAATCTGCGGCACTCCATTAATCTGGTCAAATGATTGAAGATACTCGGCTAATGCCAACCATTCCTTCAATTCATTGTTTTCCCCATCCCTGATAATCTCAGCTTCAAAATCCGTGATGGCAATCCCCTCGCGATTTTTCGGAATAATGGATAATAGTCCAAAGGATTTATCTCCTACTACTGATAACATCTGAGCAGAATACAAACCGGCTACCAATCGGTAAAGTTTCGCATCATCAATTTCTTCCCGGGTTCCATCAGAACGCAGTAAAGCTACATCAGTTACTTTATTAAACATGAGTCGATTAGGATTAAATGTATAAGTAAGGCCTGACATATAAAGCTGGGCAGCATTCATAAGCGGAGTAATAGAAGCATCCACTTCACAGGCAGTCTTTAGCTCCTTGCCGGTTAAATAAACTGAAATTAACGGGTAACCTGACTTATTATCCGGACCCGTACCCAGAGAACTTACATTGAAAGCATCTGAAACCGTAATGTCGCCCTTTACCAAGGAAGCTCTAATGGTTCCGTTGGGTACGATGGCTACATCAACCGGTTGGTAATTTGCTCCTTCAGCTTGCCTGACCGCATAAATAAAGGCATCACTGATTAGATTACCCAGGGGCTGCTCGGCATGTTGCTCGGTCATCTGCGAAATTGGCATAAAACTAAAGGAAGAATGGGCCAGAATTCCATCAAAAGTCATTCCCATACCATCAAGATATGTCTTTTGAACAATACTTTTAAACTTATCAATTCTTTTCTCGATAGCTGAATCAGCTGAAACCCTGTCATTAATCGGTATTAACTGGTATTCCAATTGACGCCAGGCAGAATTTCCTTGCTGGATGAGGGTAATCTTTCCCAGGTTTTGACCATATTCACCAGCAGAACAAATATAGGTGTTTCCTATTTTAATAGGTTGATTTAATTTGCTATGGGAATGACCGCTTATAATGACATCAATTTCAGGTACTTTTTGAGCCAGAATTACATCTTCCGACTCATCTTCTTCGCTGACCGTCCCGGAATGAGATAAGCAAATAATCATGTCCACCTTTTCCTGCTGATGAAGTTTATCAACTATAAGACCAGCCTGCTCAACGGGATCAGTAAAAGTCACTCCTGACATAGGAGCATTGGAAGCAGCATCCTGACCCATAATTCCAAAAACCCCGATCAGATACCCCTTGCATTCCAGCACCGTATAAGGTCCTGCCCCATACTCATAGAGCGATTGCTGCAGTTGTTTTAAATCCTTGCCTGTAATCCTGCCCTCAAAATCTACCGGATAGGAAATATTACCCGCTACTATAAAGGGTAATTCTTCTTTACTGGCCCGGGCTGCAGTCAGACAATCTGCCAAACCTTGCGGTCGATAGTCAAACTCGTGATTGCCCAGAGTAACTGTATCATATCCCATCTCCCCCGTTAACCTTAATGCAGCAGCCTCCTGATCAAAAATGGTCTGAAACAAAGTACCCATAGAAAAATCACCGCCATCCAACAGCAGTAAATCTGGATCCTTTTCTCTCTGCAGATTAATAACAGTTTGCAACCGGGCAAAGCCGCCACGACTTTCCAACTTACCATTCTCTTCCACTTTATAAGGCAGTAGATTATCATGCAAATCATGGGTAAAAAGAATGGTTACGGAACTTTCTGCAGCCTGCGAGTAATTGCTTCCGGCTATTAAAAGTACCAAAATTAAAAGTAATCCCAGCCCTTTGGACAATCTAGTCATTAAGTAATCCCCCACCAACTTCATAAGCACCATTAATATAGCCCTTTAAACACCAGCACTTTATTACATTATAAATAATATTCAAAACAATTGTTTTCTTAATTAAGCATTTCAATATTTATCTATGAAAATTACTGGTCAAAATTTAAAAAACAGTTGATACTATACCGACTAGTCGGTATAGTAGTATTAAGAGAATCGTTCGACAGTGAAATTTCCAATTGTTAAAGGAGGGTAGGTAATAGCATTATATCGACAATATTGTACAGTTCCTGATATATAACCAAAGAGATTTACCCAATGCCCATCACTAATATTGTTGTAGTGTTTTTTAAAAATGGTCGGAGGTAATAGTGAATTTTAATATTTCTTTTATCTCTATCCGGTAATTATGGAGGTAATTATGTCAAAAGCAATATCAAACACCAATAGGGACTGGGATAAAGAATTTGAGGCTTATCTCAAAGAAAACAAATCACTGGCATACATGATGCTAAACAGAGCCGAGACTTATGCTGACTATGATGTGCTGACCTATAAGGTCGGGGATAAATGGCTCTCAATGAAATGGAAAGACTTCGGTGAACAGATAAGTGCACTTGCCAAAGCACTGCTCGAAATGGATATACTGCAACCAGGTGAAATGGCAGGAATTTTTTCAGATAACCGTCCTGAGTGGGCTATTACCGACCTGGGTATTCTTGCCATACGCTCTGTATCCGTCCCCATCTATGCAACCAACTCAGCCGAAGAAGCCGAACATATAATCAACGATGCCGAAATCAAAATAATATTTGTAGGTAATCAGGAACAATATAACCGGTCCAAGAAGGTAATCGCTAATAATGCATACCTGAAAAAAATTGTCGCTTTTGACCGTAACATTAAAATAGCCGACGATAACAGTATGTATTTTGATGAACTTCTCGCTAAAGGCCGCTCAGACAAGCAGCAGGATAAAAAGTTTCAGGAACGACTGAACAGTGTAAACCCCGACGATATGCTGACCCTTATTTACACATCAGGTACAACCGGTGCCCCTAAAGGAGCCATTCATACACATCGTACCTTTATGAACGGAATGTATCCAGCCAGCCAGAGATTCCCCGAAGCTGGTCCCGATAAAGTATCTCTGGCCATACTGCCCCTCAGCCATGTATTTGAGCGAATGTGGTCATACGGTTGTATGAGCACCGGCGTGCGTATTGCCTATTGTCCTGATCCGAAGCAGTTTAAGGATGTAATGGCAGAAATAAATCCGCACTACTTGACCAGTGTACCAAGAATCTGGGAAAAGGTTTATGGCACTATTCACGAAGGTCTTAAAACTGCATCCCCCACCAAGGTAAAAATGTTTAAATGGGCAGAACGGGTTGCGCTCGAGGTTTATCGCAATAAGATTTCCGGAAAGAATTCCGGGCCCTTTTTACTTGCCCAGCATGCCCTGGCCGATGCACTGATTATGAAAAAGGTACGGCAAACCCTGGGTTCAGAGCGTTGCAATACCTATCATATTGGTGGTGCTGCCTTTGCTTCTGAAATAAACGAATATTTCCAGGCCTTTGGGATTAATATTATTCAGGGATTCGGACTTACCGAGTTTTTCCCGGTATGTGTTGGGTTTGGTGATAATGGCAAGCCAGGAGAATGTGGTCCCAAGATTCCCATGGTCGACATACGGATTTCCGATGAAGGTGAAATACAACTTAGAGGCGG